>CALVFH010000116.1 GCA_944326775.1 uncultured Parabacteroides sp. | reverse complement strand
AACTATGAATTAGAAATACCAGGTTTATTTGCCGGACGCCAAGGCGCTTCGTTTGCTCCGGTTGAAGCTGCGGTAGGCATCGTATTCGATTTCCACATCCGGTTCAATCAGTTCCTCCCGAGGCTCACAGACGAATTGCAGGTATTTGATGTTCAGTCCGCGGTCGAGCCATTGCTGCTCGTAGTAGGTGCGGATGGACAGGATGTCGTCGGCCAGCCCGCAATGGTAAAGGTCGTCCGTACAGATACGTACCGGGAAATGGTTGGATTTTGCCATTTCGCAAGTGTAGGTGAAAAGGAAGTTGCTGTCGGTCTTGAGGTGGATGAGGCCCTCGCCCGAAAGAATCTCGCGGTACAGCTTCATGAAGCGTGTCGAAGTCAGCCGCTTGTTGACTTTCTTCATCTGCGGGTCGGGGAAGGTAATCCAAATTTCGGCGACTTCGCCCGGCGCGAAAAACTGCGCAATCAGTTCGATGCTGGTCCGCAGGAACGCAACATTCTGCATGCCGCTTTCCAGCGATTCCTTGGCGCCGCTCCACATGCGGGCTCCTTTGATATCCACGCCGATGAAATTTTTTTCCGGGAACAGTCGCCCCAACCCTACGGTGTATTCGCCCTTGCCACAGCCGAGCTCAAGTACAATCGGGTGGTCATTCTTGAAAAACAACTCGTTCCATCGTCCGCGCATGGGGAATCCTTTTTCCTGCAATACGGCAAACGGATACTGAAATACATGCGGAAAACCCGCCATGTCGTCAAACTTTGCTAATTTATTTTTTCCCATGCGGCAAAGGTACGACTGTTTCCTGGAAAAACAAGTGGTATTTATCGTCGGAAATTCCTTCCCGCAGAATTGCATGAAGGTGTTTCAGGTTTGAAATTCGTTCCGCAAAATTGCATGAAGGTATTTCACGCTTGAAATTCGTTCCGCAAAATTGCATGAAGGTGTTTCAGGTTTGAAATTCGTTCCGCGAAATTGCATGAAGGTGTTTCAGGTTTGAAATTCGTTCCGCAGAATTGCATGAAGGTGTTTCAAGTTGGAAATACCTTCATGCAATTCTGCAGGAAGGTATTTCTTGTTGGAAATTCGTTTTTTCGCTGCGCGGAAGAAAGAATTTCCGCGCAGCGGCAATCATTTTAAAAGCACTGATAACCGATTCGGGTTTAATGGTTATAAGCCGATTCTCCGTGTTCGTAGATGTCGAGGCCTTCTTCTTCTACCCGTTTATCGACGCGGAGACCTATCGTGGCGTCAACTAGTTTGAAGAGCAGGAACGTGATGACTGCACTGAACAGGATGGAGACGATTGTGGCAAACACCTGTACCCCGAGCTGGTGCCAGTCGCCGTACAGGGCGCCCTGGGCTCCATCTTCACCGGTAATCAGGTGGGTGGC
Organism: uncultured Parabacteroides sp.; assembly: GCA_944326775.1. Taxonomy (GTDB): domain Bacteria; phylum Bacteroidota; class Bacteroidia; order Bacteroidales; family Tannerellaceae; genus Parabacteroides. The sequence continues at coordinate 6,342 of CALVFH010000116.1, read as the reverse complement.
AAAGACGCCGGTCAGGATAGACCCGATAATCCCGCCGATGCCGTGTACACCAAAGGCATCGAGTGCGTCGTCATACTTGAACTTCGGTTTGATGTAGGCGACCATGAAGAAGCAGATTATGGGTGTGATGATGCCGATGCAGAATGCTCCCAGCAGTCCGACCGAGCCGGCCGCCGGTGTGATGGCGACCAAACCTGCCACGGCTCCCGTACAGGCTCCGATGGTGGTCGGCTTCTTGTTGCAGATCCAGTCGATGATCATCCAGGTGATGGCGGCCGTGGAGGTTGCGATATGCGTTACCAGGAAGGCGTTGGTTGCCAGCCCGTCAGCAGCCAGTCCGCTCCCGGCATTGAATCCGAACCAGCCCAACCACAGGAAGGAAGTTCCCATGAAGACAAAGGTTACGTTGTGCGGAGTGATGGGATGTCCTATGCGGTAGTCCATGCGCTTGCCCAGCATGATGGCCATGATTAACGCCGAGATTCCGGCATTGATGTGTACGACCGTACCTCCGGCAAAGTCGATGGCGCCCATCTGCTGCAGAAATCCGCCTCCCCATACCCAGTGGGCCATCGGGAAGTAGGCCAGAATGACCCACAGCATGATGAACACGATGTATCCCGAGAACTTGATGCGTTCGGCAAAGGCACCCAAAATCAGGGCGGGGGTGATGATGGCAAACATACACTGGAACATGACGAACAGCAGCTCCGGAATGTTCCCGGTCGTCAGAGTCTGGGTCGTAATGCCCTGAAGGAAAGCCTTGTCGAAGCCGCCCATGATGCACGCCAGCGGATTGCCCGATTCGGCAAAGCTGGTGTCGAACGCCCAGCTATAGCCGAAAGCCACCCACAGGATGCTCACGACCCCGACGATGAAGAGCGTCTGCATGATGATGCTCAAGACATTCTTCTGTCTGACCAAGCCTCCATAGAACAGGGCAATTCCCGGAATGCTCATCAAAAGAACCAAGAGAGAAGAGGTCAGCAGCCAAGCCGTATTTCCGGAATCGAGCACCGGTTCGCTGACCGTACTTATCTCTATCATATCCTGCGCAAGCAAGGATGGGGCAAAAACAAAAAGTATCATCAGTATGACGGCGGCGCTTTTCAGTCGGCGCATGCCGATTTTCAAATATCTGTCCATAATAAGAATCGTTTTACATGAGTTTGTTAATCGGGTTATTTCTCCTGTTCGGCGTTGTAGAGGGCGATGTCTCCCCGTTCGCCGGTGCGGATGCGGATGGCATCTTCTATCGGGCAGACAAAGATGCGGCCGTCGCCAATCTCGCCGGTATGGGCGGCATGCAGGATGGCCTGGATGGTCTTTTCCACATTCTTGTCGCGCACCACGATGGAGAGCAGGATGCGCTCGATGGAGCTGGTGTCATAGACCACTCCCCGGTAGATGCGTCCTTCGCGGGTTTTCCCTACGCCGCGCACATCATAATAAGAGAACCATTCGATGTCTGCGTCCAGCAAGGCTTGTTTGACATCGTCGAACCGCGTTCTGCGAATAATTGCTTCAATCTTTTTCATTGTCGTATTTGTTTAGTTGTTATTTAGTTGTGAACTTATAACAGGCTCAGGCCTGCCACGAAATAGGCCCCTTCCGTAGCCGGGTTCCAGATGACCCGGGCGAAGAGCGGAAGCTCCCAGCGCGAGGTGATCTTGAATACCTTGGTCGCCTTCAAACCGATTTCGCTGACGGCAAAACTGTTCTTTCCTCCGTTGTAGAAGTCGTTGCCCCAAGGCGTGGCGCCGACATTGGCCACCCAGTCCAGCCCGCCCAGGCGGAACGGCGCTTCGAGGTTGATATAGGAAGCATACGCCTTGTCGCCGTCTTGGGTATATCCGACGTTCCCCGCAAAGTTGGTGTACCAGTTCACCGAAAGGAATCCGAAATCGTATCCTATCTGCGCCTCGAAAGTATGCATGGTGTTCTGGGACTTATAATGGAAATACCCGGGTCCGCCGCTGAACCAGTAGTCGGTGACGGAAACACTGAACCCCTTGATGCCATATCCCAAAGTCAGGTCGAACTCCTTCGTATCCGATTTCGCAAATCCTACGGACCCCCATGCCGAGAGCGAGAATCCCTTGTAGGCGATGCCGAGCGCGGGCTGTATGCTGACATTTCCCAGGTCCTGGCCGCGCCAGATATATCCGCTCACCAAGTCGGTGCCGATGCTGGTTTCTACTTTGTCCTGTGCCATCAGGGCGGTTGAAGAGAGCATTGCTGCCGCAATCCATAATCCTCCGTTTTTCAGTAAAGTTTTCATGCTTCTCAGGGTTTAATAATTCTACTTCTCTTAGATGATCTATTATCCCGGGAAAATCATCTTTCTGCTATTTGTTGAGACAAAAATAGTGCATTGTGGTATTTATATGCTCAAATAAATGACACTATTTATATAAAATATTTATTCGTATAACAAATTGCCAGCTTTTTGAGATAAAAACATGCAAAAGTGTTGTTAATAGAAGTGGTTTTTAAACAAATTGAAAGGCGAAGAAAACGATATTATGGCAAAGTGTTCATTATTTTCTTTGTATAATATCATTATGTCATTATATAGAAAGTATAATAACATTATGCCAGACTATTCCTGGCTTTGATAGGCGGCGGGAGAGATAAGATTATTACCAGGTAGGAGTACCGTAGCTTGGTAGTGTGAATACCGTAGCATGGTAGTCACGCTTTCATAGCATGGAAGCGACGCTACCAGGGAGTGAAAGCGAGGCTACCAAATTGTGGGAGGGATGTTGGGATTGCTTCTTCTCTATTTCCTATCCTATATTTAAAGTAGAGTTGGCGGAGCTTGGTTATGGAGAGAAGTTTCCATTTGCAGGTTTATGATCTTTTTTATAACTTGCCATTGTTTTTTGTCAGGTCGGTTGGATGCTGGGCAATAACTTACAATAAAGTATCATAGAATAAGAATGTCTGTGTAATCCTAAAGTGTAAAACAAATCAATGTTAGGACTCGAACTACAACAATACCTGCAGCGTGAATATCCACAAGAAAACGCACGTTGTGAATGGAAAGAATTTAAGAATTTGAAGAATTCGTTTTGTGGAGATGAAAAAGACGATGTCATTTCATACGTGTCCGCTATTGCCAATATGGAAGGGGGACATTTGGTGATAGGTGTTCATGACCAGACGTTAGAAATTGTAGGAACAGATACATATAATTATGATAGGCAAAAGGCAATATTGCGACTGACAGAAAGATGTGTAAACCTTTCAACAGAAGGTTTGGATATTGATGAATTTATCACAGATGATACGAATTGTAAAGTTTGGGTTATCCATATCCCTAAGCATCTACCGAAACGACCCGTATTTGCCCACAACAAGGCATGGCAACGAATTGAAGATTCTCTTGTAGAAATGACAGCTGAGCGTATGGCTGCAATTCTTGATGAACCGATTTTCTGCGAAACGGATTGGTCCGCACAAATTGTTCCGGATGCCGCGATTGACGACCTTGATGAAGTCGCTATTGCGAAAGCTCGTGCGATGTTTAAGAAAGTACATAGCCGAATACCTGAAGCCGAGGTGAATGCCTGGAGTGTTGAGACATTCCTGAGCAAGTGCGGTATAATGAAAAACGGGGGTATTACACGCGCTGCTATTATCCTTTTAGGTAAATATGAATCTGCTTTCAAGTTGCGTCCGGCTGTGGCACAAGTGACTTGGACAAGACGCGATGAGAAAAAAGATGTTGTTGATTACGAACATTTCACGGTGCCATTTGTCTTAACAGTAGATGAGATTCTGTCAAAGATAGAGAACCTGACAATGCGCGAAATGCCAGGAGGAACGCTCTTCCCTGACACGATGAAGCAATATGATGACTATACCATCCGCGAAGCACTTCATAACTGCATTGCACATCAAGATTACACAATGCAGCAGCGAATCAATTTCGTAGAAAATCCGACTTACCTTTATTATTCCAATGCAGGGAGTTTCATTCCCGGTACTTTGGAAAATGCTTTGGCAAATGAAGAGCCTCAAGCCTATTTCCGCAATGAATGTCTTTGCAGGGCAATGGTTGATTTCAACATGATAGACACTGTCAGTAGAGGTATCAAGAAAATGTTCAATGAACAGTGGCGTCGTCATTTTCCAATGCCTGACTATGAAATTGATACTAAAAGCAGGAAAGTTTCGGTACGCATTTACGGGAATGAGATAAATGAGCAATATACCAACTTGCTTAAAACAAACAAATCCCTGACTCTGTGGGACTGCATATCGTTAGATGCTGTTCAGAAAGGGAGAAGCATTCATGAGGATGTTGCGCAAGACTTATTAAATAGAGGACTCATTGAGGGGGAAGCTCCTAATTATACAATCTCTTTAGGGGTTGCAAAAGCTACTCGCCAACTGCATGGTTACACTAAACAAAAAGGGCTTGATAAGGAGAAAATCAAACAAATGATTTTGCAATATCTTAAGAATGCCGGCACAGAGGGGGCTAAACGTGATAGTATTTATGAATATGTCAAAGACGTAATGCCGCAGGTTAAGACGCATGAACAGCAATTGAGACTTTTGGGGGATATTCTAAGCGCACTAAGTACTGATAAGCTCATTTATCCGAAAGGCCGAACATGGTTTTTAAAAGAATAATTATGACGGATTTTCCCTTATTATAACGGAAATTATGACGGAATCCGTCATATTATAGCGGATAAAGCTAATCCGTTTTGCGGGATGGACGTCTTTGCTGGTATGAACATCATTCATATTGCGGAGGTGTGATTATGGAGATGCGACTACCACATCTCATTTCCTTTTCCCGAACTTCTTTTCAAACAGTTCGGTGTTGCGGTTGCCCCATTCAATCATCGCGTCGATAATCGGAATCAGGGTCTGGCCTAATTCGGTGATGGAATATTCCGAGCGGGGCGGAAGTTCGGGATAGATGGTCTTGGATACCAGTCCGTCTTCGACCAGTTCTTTCAGTTGGAGGTCGAGCACACGGGGAGTGGCTTCGGGAAATATCTTGTGCAGTTCGCTGGGGCGGAGCGGCTTGTGGCGCAATTCGTCCAGGATACAGGATTTCCATTTCGAGTCTATCAGGCTCATCGTCAGCCGCAGCGGGCAGTCCAAATCAACAGGTATCTTTCGTTCGTACATAATCATCTACATTTATTATATAGACACAAAGTTAACCATAGTTACCTGTAATGCCGATATACCGAATAATTTTTCAGTATCTGAATAATTTTTCGGTACTTGCCGACATGGGCGCAATGCCATACCTTTACAACCGTAATAACCAATAACAGAATTACGATGAGAGCAAGCATTGAAGAATACAAGGCGGTGGAAGAAGCTGCCATGAAGTTTGTGAAAAGTGTGGCGGAGGGCAACAGCCGTTATGCCAAGGAACTGTTTATCGACGAAGCCGTATTGTTCGGCTATCTGGACGGTGAACTGGAGCACGGCAGTATCGAGCAATTCTACAAGAATGTGGATACGGTCGGGGCAGGAAGTGATTTCAAGGCACGGGTTGATGTGATAGATGTGGAAGAAACCCTTGCCGTGGTCCGCGTATTGGAAGAGAAATGGGGCGGACGCATCGACTTTACCGACTACCTTCTGATGATGAAGATGAACGGTGAGTGGAAATGCGTGGCGAAAGCCTACAACCAGAATTCAGATACCATTACGAAGGCGACATAGACAAAACCGATGGTTGCAACCAGGCAGCAGCACTGGCACACAAGTTTTGATTTTCATCGCACGCATGTATCAGTTATAATCTGTCATCCTGTCAGTTAAACCTCTTGAGAATCGATTATTTTCAACCGATTGTTCGGAAGTTTGGAAATATCGCATTCTCGCGAGGTTTAAAATGAACTATCCGTTTGGTTGCTAATTTATTAACCCCTTTAAATCCAATCCGGATTTTATCCCGATTTTGAGCAATTTTGCCTGAAAATTGCCTTAAAAACCGTTAATTTCTGCGTTCCGACGATCTTTTCCCGCCTCAAATGCGAAGTGTTGAAAAAGTCTTCTGCATCCCTCCACCGGGAGATCTAAATGAGTGCTCCGGGTCATTTAGAAAACCCCGCGCACTCATTTAGATCTCCCGGTGTACTCTTCTCAATCGTTTTTTTAACAGTAGGAGAAAACATGGCAAAACAGGGCATTTTTGGTGAAAAACGGCGAAAAAATGTGGAGAAGAGAATGCCAAAATGGCAGGAAATGAAGGCGGGTTTTCAATAGCCTTTTTATTACAAATAAAGAAAAATGCTTATCTGTGTTCAAGATTTGTTCTGAGGATAGGCCTTGATTGGCAGATGTTTATGAATTTCTCTA
>CALVFH010000115.1 GCA_944326775.1 uncultured Parabacteroides sp. | reverse complement strand
AACGAGGTGGCACGCCAGGCCAAGCTCCAGGAACTCGCCGCCCTCAACGGCGGGATGCCCATCAGCTTCGAAGACACCACCTACACCGCTTCGCACACCCTCCCGCTCGATTTTGAGACCGTCCGCCTCGAGGCGCTCGACGCCCTACCCGAACTCCAGGGCCTCCGCCACGACAGGCTGGCCGCCGAAAGGCAGGTAAAAATCAGCCGCCAGCAATGGCTGCCCAACCTGACGGTGGGTTACCGCATGAACCCCTCTTCCGGGGGCGACCGCTACAACGGCGTCATCGTCGGCCTCTCCATCCCGTTCTTCTCAAACCGTCATAAGGTCAAACAAGCCAAGGCGGAACGCTTCGCTGCCGAAACGCGCCTGGAAAGCCTCGAGGCGGCGACCCTCGCCAACCTCCACCAGCTCTACAACCGCGCTGCCGAGGCCAAAGCGTCGGCCGACGAATATGCGAAAGCCCTGGGCACGCAAGACAACGTCCGCCTGCTGCAAAAAGGCATCCGTGCCGGACAGCTCTCGATGGTCGAGTACTTCGTCAACCTCGCTACGTTCTACGACAGCATGGAAAATCTTCTCCAGCTGCGCAACGAGGAGCAGAAAGCGCTGGCGGAACTCTATAAATACCGATTGTAGGAAAAATCGGACATCCGGTTTTTAGGCGAATACCGCGGTATTCCAGTCGCCGAAGGCCTTCGGCAGGCTGCGTACCGCGGTATTCTGGTCTCCGAAGGGCTTCGGAGGGTTCCGTACCGCGGTATTCTGGTCTCCGAAGAGCTTCGGAGGGTTCCATACCGCGGTATTCTGGTCTCCGAAGGCCTTCGGAGGGTAGAATACGAGCGTATTCTGCCGTTGACGACCCTCGGCGGGTAGAATACGAGCGTATTCTGGTCGTTGAGGACCCTCGGAGAGTAGAATACGAGCGTATTCTGGCCGTTGAGGACCCTCGGAGAGTAGAATACGAGCGTATTCTGGTTGTTGAGGACCCTCGGAGGTTAGAATACGCTCGTATTCTGATTTTCGAAAGAGTAGGGAAAGCCGTCTAAAGCTTTAGACGGGCTAAAGGAACATGCGGCCCATCGTGCGCATCTTGTCGCCCGTCTCCCGCCATTCGTCTTCCAGCACGGAAGAGGCAAGGATGCCGCCGCCGGCATAGAAAACGAGCGACGCCGGGCGAATGTGGACGCAACGGAGGTTGACGTAGAGGCCCGTATCGCCATCGGGGTCGAGCTGGCCGATGAAACCGGAGTAATAAGCGCGGTCGTAGCCCTCGTTGCGCAGGATGAAGTCGTAGGCATCGGCTTTCGGAAGGCCGCAGACCGCCGGCGTGGGGTGAAGCAGGTCGAGGACATCGCCCAAGCGCGTGCCTTCGGGCAGCGAAAAGTGGAACTCCGTCTTCAGGTGCGAAAGTTCGCCCGCCCGAGCCGGATAAGGCCCCCTCGTGCGTGCCCCGATGCCGGCCGAACGGAGCTGGGCATGGAGGTAGTCGGTGACAATCTGCTGCTCACGGCGGTTTTTCGCGTCCCATTCGAGGGGAACCTGTCCGCGAACGAGGCGTTGCGTGCCGGCAAGGGCTACGGTCTGCCAACCCTCGCGGCCGCCGGCCAAAAGAATCTCGGGCGTGCTGCCCATCCAGGTGCCCGTGACGGGGGTATGGCAAAGATAGACATAGGAATAGATGTAGCGGTCCACGGCGCGGCGGAAGGCCTGCCCGACAGAGAGGCCGGGATGCCTCGGCGCCTCTTTCTGGCGGGAAAGCACCAGTTTCTCGACCTGCCGCGCGACCAAAGCGTCGTGAAAACGGCGGAAGCCAAGGGCATAGCGGTGGAAATCGGCCTCGTCGGAGACCGGAAACTGCCTCTCCCCGTCTTCCGGAGGGTAGGCAAAGGCGGTGGCAGAGGGCGCGACGGCAATCTCCGCGCGGCGCGTCGGCTCAATCAGCACAATCGGGTGCTGGGGCGAAACGCAGAAAGGGGCGATTACGAAACCGCCCCTCCCGCTCAATTCGCCAATGTGATGAAACAAACGAGGTTCGCCTGCTGCCTGCTCGCGGAAATGGATCCGCGCCTCTCCCGGCCTGCGCCAGAGGGCAAACGACGAACCTCGCCCGATCATTTCGTCAATCTGTTGGTCTAAATCGTTGCTTGTCATCCTTTCTTTAAGATACTGTTAACTACCCGAACGGAAGAGACCAGCTTATCCGTCGAGGTATAGATATTCACATCCCAGACGTGCGATGAACGCCCCTTGTGGATGATGGTCCCGACGGCACGCACCGTGTCTCCTTCGTGTGCCGACGACATGTGATTGCCGCTGACCTGCATACCGACGACCATCTCGTCGGGGCGGGCAAGGATCATCGAGCCGAGTCCGGCCACCGTCTCTGCCAACGCCAGCGTGGCGCCCCCGTGGAGGATGCCGAAGGGTTGGCGCGTGCGTTCATCGACCGGCATGGTCGCTTCCACACGATCCTCAGAGATGTAGGTGTACTGGATACCGAGGTTTCCCATCAGGGCATGCTTGCCTTGGGCATTCAGTTGGTCGAGGGGGATCTCGTTCGTCTTTACCTGGGTGAGCAAAGCCTTTCCGATGGCGGCAGCCACACCGTCTTCCTCGTTCGAGAGGGTGATGAAGTCGGCACAAGCCTTCACGGAATCGCGAGCGTTGCCCATGGCGATGCTCGTACCGGCCAATTGGAGCATGGGGACGTCGGCCACTCCGTCGCCGATGGCTACAACCTCGTCGGTGGTGAGCTCCAGCTTCTGCATCAGGAAGGCCAGCGTATTGCCTTTATCCACCGTCGGCGGGGTAATCTCGAGGAAGAAGTCTTCGGAGCGGAACACCTCGGCCATACCGGCGAGTCGCTTCTTCCAGTTGCTCTCAAACGAGATGATGGCATCCTCGTCGTCGCTGACCAGCACGCATTTGCAGGGCCGGAACTGGACATCTTCCACGAAATCGGCAGTCGGGACAATCTTCAACTGGTTGATTTCAGCCTCCTTCTGCACGTGGGGGTTTTCCGGATTGTCTGTCCAGAGCTCATCCTTCTGATAGGTCAGGGCGTTAAAGCCTTTCGGTTTGGCCTGCTTGTAAACGAATGAAATCACGTCGGGTTCCAGATGCTTCTCGAACAGGGTTTCGCCTGATTTCATATCCATTACATAGCCACCATTGTACGCGAGGACATAGCCTCCGTAATTGTCCAACTCCAACTGTCGGGCGAGAGGCAGAATACCACCCAAGGCCCGTCCAGAAGACAATACTACTTGGACTCCCATCTGCTGTACCTTCCGGACAGCCGCCAAGTTACGGGGACTAAGCTGCTTCTCTTCGTTCAGCAGCGTCCCGTCAACATCGAGAACTAACAATTTATACTTCATGGCACTTTGCTTTTATGGATTGGACAAATATACTCATTAATCACGTAATAACGGACATCCGCTACGGAACTTTCCTGAATTTATTTCCCTAACTTTGCTCCGCCAAACAGATTATTTTTATGAAACGCAATACTTTTATCCTTTTCCTGCTCCTTCTTTCCATCACGGTATGGGGACAAAGACATATCCCGCAGGTGATGCAACACGATACAATCCCAGCTTTTCTCCTCGAAAGCGAAGCCTACAAGCAAACCGATTATTGGAAAAAGCGGAACCTCTTTGTCGGTATCGGCGCAGCAAGCCTGGCAGTCGGCACGGGGGAAATCCTGTTCGACATCGTGCTCAACCAAGTCGGCGATGGTCCGCATGGCCTCGATTTCGACAATCTTGCCCCTATTGACATCGGCCTGCTTACCACCGGAAGCGCGCTTATCGCCACCAGCATCTGGTGCTTCGTCAAAGCCCGGCAATACCGAAAGAAAGCAATCGATTTTTCACTTCACAGCGTTTCCCTGAACGGAGGCAATGGCTCTCGCAGGACTTCGGGAATCGCCTTGCGGATCACGTTTTGAGATGAACGACTTTCCCCTTCAACCGGATATATTCGAAAAGCTCCCGGTAAAAGCGATGGCGGATGAGCGTGGCGGAATCACCGAGAATAATCAGCTTCATGCGAGCCCGGGTAATCGCTACATTCATCCGACGAAGGTCGCCGAGAAATCCGATCTGCCCTCCCTCGTTGGCACGCACCAGGCTGATCAGTATCACGTCCCGCTCCTGCCCCTGGAAGCCATCGACCGTATGCACGGTGATAAGCCGACGGAACGGTTTGAAGAAAGCATTCCCCTTGATGAGGCGGCGTAAATAATAAACCTGCGCCTTGTAGGGAGAGATGACTCCGAAATCGATATTTTCTTCCAGAATGCGCTCCTTGCCAATATCCTCCATATACACTTGAAGCTGAAGCACCAGAAGTTCGGCTTCCCGACGGTTGATGCGGCTGGTCCCCTCGTCTTGCTGGTCTTCCTCGAAATCGAGGCCTTCCGTATCCACCCAGACGACGGGCGTATCCCACGCTAAAATCCCCCGGTCGCACACCTCCGGGGCCGCCTGCAATTCCCCGTGATAAAACCAACGCGAAGAGAAACGCATGATATCCTCGTGCATCCGGTACTGGATGTTCAACAGCGAGACCACTTCAGGATGGCGCAGGGCGACATCGTGCATCAACGTACGGTCCAACCCCGCCCGCTGGGCTTCGAAACACTTCACCGTAGGAGGCAACTGCTGGTAATCGCCGGCGAAGATCACCCGCTCCGCTTTTGAGATCGCGACCCAACAGGCCGGCTCCAAAGCCTGTGCCGCCTCGTCGATGAAGAGCGTCGTGAAGCGGCGCATCGTCAAGAGGCGGTTGGCCGAGCCAATCAAGGTCGATGCCACCACACGCGCCTCGTCGAAAAGCGAGGCATCGATGCGGAGCTCCAGCTCCACCGCCCGTTGGCGCAGGCGGGAAAGGCGGTTGCGTGCCGTATCGCGCTCCTCGCGGCTCCGCTTGCGCAGGGAGGATTGTATCTCCCGGATTGCCTTGCGTATGCCCCAAAGCTCCGCATAGTCGGGATGCGCTTCGAAACGCCGCTCATAGGTGAAGGATAACATCTTATCGTTTACCCGCGTCGGATTGCCGATGCGGAGTACCGGCACACCGCGGTCCGTCAGTTTCTCGGAAATCCAATCCACCGCCGTATTGCTTTGGGCACAAACCAGCACCTGGTTCTCCCGGTGAAGTGTCTCGTAGATAGCTTCCACCAGTGTCGTCGTCTTTCCCGTTCCGGGAGGGCCGTGGACAATGCTCACATCCTTTGCCGCCAACACGCGGTTGACTGCCTCTTCCTGGCTCCGGTTCAGCCACGGAAAGCGAATCGGGAAAAGCTGGCGCACCCCAGGGACAACATTCCCCAAAAGTACCTCGCGCAACGAGGCAAGCCGGTTGTTCTTCGCCTGCATCACCTCCGACAAGGCGGCAAACATGGTCCGGTAGCTGGTCTCGTCGAAATAAAGCTGCACACCTATATCCGTCGCATTCAGCAAATCGTTCAGCGCGGAAGCGGAAGGCAACGCCACCACCATCACATCGTCCTGCACATAGCTGATCGTCGCAGAGAAACCCAGATAGCGGAGTTTCGCCCCCGACGCCGGCGAGAAAAAGCACACCGGACGCCCATACTCGAAGAGATGCTCCACTTCCTTATTGCTTCCCCACCGTTCCACCTCGACAACCAGCTGGTTCAACGAGTTATAATAGCTCTTCCCCACACGGACGGGATACCAGCACATCCCTTGGCGGATGCGCCTTTCGAGGCCAGCCCGCTCGAACTGCTCGCGGTAGCTTTCCTTCTCATATTCATATTCTTTTGTCAGCAAATCGTGCATCTGTTGCAAATGCACCAAGGGAGGAACAACAGGATTCTGCATAAACGGTTCATCTTTTCTTTTCGCGCTGCAAAGATAAAAAAACTTGCCCAAAAGACAGAATTGTTTACTTTTGCAGACAATTTAAAACAAGATACGCCATGGCAAAGAAATCAGTCAGAAGGGGCAAACGGAAATCTTCCGGCGCCTCCCGGAGCGGACGAATCGGGAAATGGACCGCCGGCACGCTCTTCCTCATCGGGTGCTTCGTCGCCGCCCATTTCCTGTATGACGCGCTGAAAAATACCGACCTGAAGCCATACATTCCCCGCCTCGAAACCTCCGCCGCCAAAGACTGGGCAGACGAACAGCTCCAGACGGCAAAAGACCTCACCCAAGACCTGGCGGATGACTTCGCCCAAAACGGCCTGGACAAAACCCGGGAAACCCTCGCGGAAACCAAAGCCAAACTGGCCGAAACCAAAAGCAAACTGCAAACCGCCGAGATGGACAAGCCTGCCGAAAAGCTGTCCGACGCCTCTGCCGACGCGGGGCTCCCCGTCCTCCTCGAAAAACGGACCGAGCAAGTCATCCGTCACGAAGGTTATACGGTTTCCTACAACTCGGATTACCGGATTGCCAACTGGGTGTCGTATGAACTGACCCGCCAGGAAGCCCAAAATACCAAAGCCTCGCGCTCGAACAAATTCGTCCCCGACCCGGCCGTCACCGGCGCGACCGCCCTCAACGAAGACTACTCGCGCACCGGCTACGACAAGGGCCACCTTGCCCCCGCCGGCGACATGAAATGGTCGCTGAAAGCCATGCAGGAATCGTTCTATTTCAGCAACATCTGCCCGCAGAAACCCGGTCTGAACCGTGGCGTGTGGCGAGAACTGGAAGAACAATGTCGCCTCTGGGCGAGCGACTACGGGCCGCTTCAGGTAGCTACCGGCCCCGTCATCGAAAAAGACCTGCGCCGCCTCGGAAAGAACCGCGTCGGCATCCCGAAAACGTTCTACAAGGTGCTTTGCATGAAAATAGACGGGCGGTACGAGGCCATCGGCTTTCTCTTCGAAAACAAGGATTATAAGAACAGTGAAACTTTCCAGCAACACGTTGTCTCGGTCGATGAGGTGGAAAAAACGACCGGTATCGACTTCTTCCCCGGCCTGCCCGACGAGATTGAAAACCGGATGGAGGCAAAAGTGAATCTGGAGGCCTGGTCTTTCTGAGTTTCCAGGTTCAGCGGATTCCGCTGAACCTGTCGCCGCATGGAAATTCTTTCAGCGGATTCCGCTGAAGCTGTCGCCACATGGAAATTCCTTCAGCGGATTCCGCTGAACCTGTTTGCGCACGAAAATTCCTTCAGCGGATTTCGCGGAACCTGTCGCCGCATGGAAATTCCTTCAGCGGATTCCGCTGGAGCTGTTGCCGCATGGAAATTCTTTCAGGAAATTTCGCTGAACCTGTTGCTCGCAGGAGCAACCCCCTTTTAACATAAATGTAACATGACTCCACCAGTATATGGCTATTTTTGTGAAAACAAATTATGTCTCGCTTTAAATTTATAGCCTTATGAAAGTAATTTTGTATTCCCTCTTCCTCGCCACATTGTTTCTTTTCGGGTGCAACGACGACGAAAAGGAAGAAATAATTGGCATTGCCCCTCCCATTAACCCCGAGATAGAAGATGCGACCATCGGTGCTGAAGGGGGGAACTATCTCTATCAAAACAGAAACTGATTTCAATTTATCTTCTTTAGGTATCTATGAAGATGGCATTGAAGTAGATCATATTATCGTCTTATATGATGAAACGCTCGGAAAAATTCCGGATACCGTTACGGGCGACTGGTATAAAGTAGAACACCGGCCCAAGGAAGCCTATTTTGAAATCGAGCCAAACGATACCGGAAAGAGCAGGGCCTTGAAATTAGCCATTTCTCGTGATGATGCCGGGGCATATATAGACGTCACGCAAGCGGCCGAGTAAACAACACGAAAAAAGCCTTCCGCAAAACACGCGAAAGGCTTTTTTCGTAAGGAGGCTCCCCTATTTCTTCTTAAAGA
>CALVFH010000114.1 GCA_944326775.1 uncultured Parabacteroides sp. | reverse complement strand
CGGCAACCCCCATCACGATGTACGACGATGCCCGCTTCGTGTGCACGCCCATCCCTTCCAGCCCCAAGGCAAAGATGGTGGGAAACATGATCGACATGAAGAAGAACGAGGCGTAAAGTGCATAGAGCGACAGGCTTCCGAGGCTCGCCATCACCAGAAGCATGCACAGGATGTTTGCCCCGGCGAAGAGCGAGAGCAGACGTGAGGGCCGGACGCGCTGCATCGTGAAGCTACCGCTCAGACGGCCTATCATGAAGAGAGCCATGCCGCCAAACGCCAGGATACGCGACGCCTTGACGTTGCTAATCTCCGGCTGCATCTCCGTCACATAGTTGATGAAGAAGCTGAAAATGCCCGTCTGGGCGGCGCAATAGCAGAATTGGGCCATCACGGCGCGGACGAACTGCCGGTTTCGCCAGATGGAAAGGGTCGGGGTCATCTCGCGGACCGCAGAATCCTTGTCGGGGAAGGCATTTTCAATTTCTTCTTCCTTGATTTCCGGCAGGCGGATGCACGTGATGACAACCGAGACCAAAAGGACGATGATGCCGACCAGCAGGTAGGGCCGCACCAGCGCGAAGGTATCGCCCGGCTCGCTCCCGAAGATGAGCGCCCCGCCCACCAGGGGACCGAGAATCCACCCGAGGCCGTTGAAGGACTGGGAAAGGTTCAGTCGCTCGGCGGCCGACTCCGGGGGGCCCAGCACCGTCACATAGGGGTTCGCCGCCGTCTCGAGAATGCACAATCCGCAGGCAATCACGAATAACGCCAGGAGATAAGGCACGGCGCTGTGTTCATACGCGGCGGGAACAAACGAGAATGCCCCGAGGGCGAACAAGCCCAGGCCCAGCAGGATGCCCCGCTTGTAGCCGTAGCGTTTCATGAAGGCTCCCGCCGGCAAGGCCATCAGGAAGTAGGCGATGTAGGTCACAAACTGGACCAATCCGCTCTCGGCCTTCGACATGGTGAAGATGCCCTGGAAATGTTTATTCAGCACGTCGAGCATCCCGTGGGCAAATCCCCACAGGAGAAAGAGGCTGGTGATAAGCACGAAGGGGAGCAGGAACGATTTACCGCCGGGGGCGGCCACGAGGGGCAGGCGCTTAGTTCCCATATCCGTCGGCATTAGGAAGTTTGAAGATGCAGTCCATGCGTTTCCACTTCTGGTCGGATGAGGCGCCGGGCGCGGAGCCCTGGAACTGCCCGACGAAGTCTTCCCACTCGGCCTGGCGGTCGAGCGTGGCGAGACGTGCGAAGGCGGCGTCCCAGTCGAAGTCGTCCGGGGTTTCCACAATCATGAAAAGCAGGGTGCCGAGGCGGTAGATCTCCATGTTGAGGATGCCGACCTCGCGGATACCGGCCGGAATCTCGGGCCAGATGTGTTCAGGCGAGTGCCAATAGCAATATTGTTCAATCAGCTTCTCGTCGTCGGTGAGTGTGAGGGTTTGACAGTACCGTTTCATAAATACAGAGTTATATTAAATGTTTGTTATCGTTCGAAATAGAGCTTCGGCAGGGCATAGGTGATGGCGTATCGCCCGCCGATGCGTTTGAGGTTCAGATATTCCAGCCAGATAGCCGCCGAGTCGGTCTCGATGAGGAGAAGCCGGTTGTGGTCGGCCTCGCGGATGCTGTCGGTCGGGGCAAGGCCGGCGGCTCGCAGCTGCCCCGCAAGGAGTTCGTTGAGGCGCGCGGCGTAGAGCAGGCTGTCTCCCCGGTAGATGCGGAGGCTGTCGGCGGCTACTTCGAATTTTTCAATGACCGTCATCTGTTGATAGGGGCCGAGCGGGATGGCGTCGGTCGTCGGATGGACAGACAGGTATTCCGGCTCGGGTTTCTTCGGCTCGTCGCCCCGTGCGGATTGCGACCAGGCTTCCAGTTGCGTGACGTTGAATCCCGGGACGTAGGAGACGGCAGAAAACACGATGAGGGCGAAAAGCGCGGTGTGCCGGTATTGCCCGTCGCGGTGGCGCCAGAAGAACAGCAGCGCGAGGAGGCTCAACGTCAGCAGCGAGGCGACGAGGTAGATGCGCGCGACGGTCCAACCATACTCCTGGATGCGGTAAACCGTGCCAATCCAGGCGAGCAGCAGTGCCGGGAGGGCAATCCACGAGGCGTAGCGGTAGAACTTCTCGAAATAGCTCCGCAAGAGGAAGGGCTGGCAGCCTTTCAAGACGAACAGGCAGGCGACGAAGACCATCACCATTGCTGCCACCCCGCCTTTCGGGAGGGTAAACGTCACCAGAATCTTTACCATATAAATATAGAGGATGATGGCGTAGGCCACGAGGGCGGGCGAGAGGATATAGTTCAGCAGGAAATGGAACGGGCGCCCTTCGATGTCGAGCGTGCGTGGCTGCCGGTCGAATACGAGGAAGAACAGGGGCAGTGCCAGGCCGAAACCGGTGGCAATGGCCCACGGCAGGTAGTGCGTATAGGCATAGCCGGACAGCTCGAAGATGTAAATTGCCGATGAGAAGATGAGCATCAGCGCCACGAAGACTGTCGTGCCCAGCACGAGGCCGAGCAGCAGCGCCCCGACATAGTGCAACGCCGATTGGATGAAGGTGCTGTTGTATTTTCCGCCCGTCGCATGGAAGTAGAGGAGCTGGATGAGGAGGAGCGAGACGAGATCACGCTCCAAGCACTCGTCGTGCAGGAAGCAGACGCCCGCCAGCAGCAGCGGCGAAGCATAATAGAGCAGCTTGAAGATTTTCCGCCCGTCCTGGCGGTGGAAGAGCCGCGCCAGCAGGAACAGGATGGGCCCGTAGCGGAGGATGTTGAAGAGTTCTTCATGCGCTTTCGCCACCCATTCGGAGGCGATGCCGAGGAGGAAGAACACCAGCGCCATCAGGACTTCCACCGGATTCTCCGCGACGGACAATTGCACTTCTTTCCAGAAACGTAGGATTCTTACTTTTCTCATTTTTCTGCCGTTTTAGTGATTATAAATTCATGACTGCATGGTAGATGGCTTTTCCCCACATCTCTCCGAGGGTTTGGGCGCCGCCGGCGTTGGGATGGAGGTAGAAAACGCCGCTGTTTCCGTCTTCGGCCTGGAAGGTCTCCCGGTAATGCTGCCGGAAATAGTCGAAGCCTTCGGTATCGCCGGGGAAAACGCGGCCGGGATGGCTGGCGGCATAGTGTTCCAGCAGTTGCCGGATTTCCGGAAAGTAGCTCTGGAGGCGTTCCAGCCCTTCTTCCAGATAGAGCGAACCGTTGTGGGTATTCGGACTGTACCACAGCGGCTGGTGAACGACGACGAGGGCCTGGGGATAGCGTTCCAGCAGCGTGTCAATGATGACCTGCAGGTTCTTCCGGTATTGCGCGGGAGCTACGGGCGAGCCGTTGGGCCCTTTTATCGCGCTATCGTTCGTGCCCAGCATGACGGAGAACACCAGCGTGGCCCAATCTTCGTCTTTGAACTGGTCGGCGGCGGCGGTCACCTTGTCGAAGAGCGTGTGCGTCTCCGGCAGGAAATCGACCGTCGTGCTACCGCTCACGCCCTGGTTGGAGTAGCGCACGGTCCCGACAAACGGCTGTTTTCCCAGGTAAATGGCAGCCCTCACCGGCGGAGCCTCGCGCACGGGATTCTTCAATCCCGCCCCGTAAGTAATGCTGTTGCCGATAAACACGATATTCAAATACTTGTTCTCTTGCGCCCCCGCCTTTTGGAGTCCGCAGCAGGCAAGGAGAGCTATGGTAATCGCCGATAAAAGGAAACTTTTCATCTCTTTTGGAATTATTCGGTTACAAAGGTGCAAAATATTTTGGAAAATAGGGAGAATAAAAAAAGGAGATTCGTGCGAATCTCCTTGATGTGATCGGGCTGGGATTCGAACCCAGGACCCACAGCTTAGAAGGCTGTTGCTCTATCCAGCTGAGCTACTCGACCATCCTTATTTGGTGCTGCAAAGGTAAGCAATTATTTTGAAACTGCAACAATAGGGCCTTCTTTTTGTTGTAGCGAGGCAAAAAGAATCCCGGCAGAGGGACTCTGTCGGGATTATGATGCGTTATAAATCAGTTTCTTGAATTATAATGCGCCTACTTCTTTCAAAGCAGCGTTGGTCTTGTGAACAGCGGCTGCGCTCTTGGCGAAGAGTTCTTTTTCTTCGGCAGTCAGTTCCAATTCAACGATTTTTTCGATACCGTTCTTGCCTAAGATAACCGGAACACCGATGCAGAGGTCTGATTCTCCGTATTCGCCTTCCAGATAAACAGAGCAAGGAATCATCTTCTTCTGGTTATGGATGATGGATTCAACCACGTATGCTCCTGCTGCTCCCGGAGCGTACCATGCAGAAGTGCCCAGCAGTTTTGTCAGGGTTGCACCGCCTACCATTGTGGCAGCAACAACTTCCTGCAGCTTTTCAGCGCTCAGCAGTGAGCTGACCGGCTGTCCTTTGTAAGTAGCCAGACGAGCCAGAGGGATCATGGTAGTATCGCCGTGGCCGCCAATTACGATGCCTTCCACTTCGTTGGCGTTGCAGTTCAATGCCTGAGACAGGAAATATTTGAAACGAGAGCTATCCAAAGCACCACCCATACCGATAATGCGGTTCTTCGGCAATCCCAAGGACTTCAGAGCCAGATAAGTCATCGTATCCATCGGGTTGGAGATTACTACGAGGATTGCATTCGGAGAATATTTCAAGATGTTCTGAGCCACGCTCTTTACAATGCCTGCATTGACCCCGATCAATTCTTCACGAGTCATGCCCGGTTTACGAGGAATACCGGAAGTGATTACTACTACATCAGAATTAGCTGTCTTTTCGTAGTCGTTGGTGCAACCGGTTACTGTGGTGTCGAAACCAAGCAACTGTGCGGTTTGCATCATATCCATTGCTTTACCTTCTGAAACGCCTTCTTTAACGTCCAGCATTACAACTTCGTCTGCCACTTCATTGAAGGCAAGAACGTTTGCACAAGTAGCGCCTACATTACCGGCGCCTACAACTGTTACTTTAGACATAATCTTTGTTTTTAAATATGTTAGTATTAAAAAAGCTATTCCTTTATCTTTACACTTCTCTTTCCGTCGGACAAAAGTACAACGGAATGTTGAATAAAGAAATGAAACAATCTATATTTTTCGTTATTCAACCTGCGAGAGGTTCCGTTATTCTACATAAAGTACAAGTCCTTTCAGATATTCTCCTTCCGGATGATAGATATTTACCGGATGGTCGGCTGGTTGTGTCAGCTGATGCAGGATGCGGACATTCCGTTTCGATTGGGCGGCTGCACTGAAAACGGCCAGACGGAAGTTGTCTTTGCTGACGACCTGCGAGCAGGAGAATGTGAACAGGATGCCTCCCGGCTTGATTTTCTCGAAAGCTATGGCATTGAGCTTCCGGTAGCCTTGCAGCGCGTTTCGCAAAACATTCTTATGCTTGGCAAACGCCGGCGGGTCGAGAATAATCAGGTCGTAATTGCTGCCCATCCGTTCCAGGTATTTGAAAGCGTCTTCGGCAAATGCCTGATGACGCGGATCGTTCGGGAAGTTCAGCTCTACATTGCGGTTGGTCAGGGAAATGGCTTTGGCCGAGCTATCTACGGAGTGAACCAGCTTTGCCCCGCCCCGCATGGCGTAGAAGGAAAAGCCCCCCGTATAGCAAAACATATTCAAGACCGAGCGGCCTTTGGAATATCGTTCCAGGAGCGAGCGATTCTCGCGCTGATCTACAAAAAAGCCTGTTTTTTGTCCTTTCTGCCAGTCCACGCAAAACTTCAGGCCGTTTTCCATGGCGATATCTTCGGCCTCGTTGCCTAAAAGGTAACCGCTCTCGTTGTCGAGGTCGGCCTTGAATGGCAAAGTTGTTTCTGATTTGTAATAGATATTTTCCAGTTTAGGACCCATCACCTTTTGCAAAGCCTGGGCAATCTCGTGGCGAGCATAATGCATTCCGACCGAATGGGCCTGCATCACGGCGGTATGGGCATAGACATCGATGACGAGTCCCGGCAGACTGTCGCCTTCTCCGTGGATGAGACGGAACGTATTGTTGGTTGGCGTATCCACCAAGCCCAAGGCACAGCGGAGTTCGTAGGCGATCCGGATCCGTTCTTCCCAGAATGCGGCATCAATCTCACGTTGGCGGAAAGACAATACACGTACGGCTATGCTCCCGATCTGATAATGTCCTACGGCCAGGAATTGTCCGTTTGCCCCATAGACTTCCACTAAATCTCCCTCTTCGGGCTTCCCGTCCATTCTCTGTATCGCACCCGAAAATACCCACGGGTGAAAGCGCAACAACGATTCTTCCTTTTTTGGCTTCAGAAAAACTTGGCAATAATTCATATCTCTATTTACTCGCGATTGTTCAAATGTTCATAAATTTCGAGGCAGGCCCAGGCGTCGAGCGCTGCGTATTTTTTTTGAGCTTCCGTCAAGACATCAGCCTCCCAGTTGGTCAGGCGTTGTCCTTTCGATATTTTCTTTTTGAAGATGATGGCGTAGATTTTTTGCAGGCTGGCTGCATCGATGCCATAATCCCCTACGATATTCTGCAAATCCACGAAGTTCGACGGTTCCATATCCGAGCGTTTCCGGAGCGCTCCGAAGTCGTCGCGCAGCGAAAGGCCGATTTTCTTCACCTCCGGACTTGCCAGCAGCCGTTCGAGCGGCGCGGGGATTCCAATTCGGTTCAGCCGGAACAGGAAACACGTGTCGTCGGTAGAAAGCTGCATCAGGGCAACCTTGTGCCGCTGTCCTTTCCGGAAACTGGGGCGTGTTTCGGTGTCGAAACCCAGCAGGGGGAATTTCATCAGGTAATCTACGGCCCGTTCCGTTTCTTTTTCTGTCAGCACCACGAAGATACGGCCTTTGAACTCTTCGATTGGGAGTTCCGCGATTTCTTCTTTGGTGATGCTTATCGGTTCAGTCTGTTGTTGTATCATGCTTCTTCATTTTCAGCCTGGAGCGTTTCGTCGCTGTAGCGGAGGGAGTGCAACGCCTTCAGGGCATTCAGTAATTGTTGTCCCCAATATTCCCGGAAGTTTTGCCGGCAGAGCGCGATGGCTTGCAGCATCACCTCTTCGTTTCCTTGCCGGAAAAGCGAGATGAAATTGCCCACATCCTGGAAAACATCGGCCAGATTCTCGGAGATGGAGGCGGCGATGGGCGTCTCGCTGTAAATCATGTCGGCATGGAACGTGTCGAGGTAAGTATCTTTGTCGCCCAGGAGCGTTGCGATGCGCGAGCGGATGTTTTCATACATCTCTTCCGTCACGCTCAGCTCCGGTTCGTAGAATTCGTCGGTTTCAGCCTCGGGGAGCAGCGCCGCCTTCAGATAAAGCAGGGGCAACAGCTTCGTCGCCTTGTCCACGAACGTGAACAGGCCCTCGTCGCCTGCTTTTTCGGCAAAGGCGCAATATTCGAGCGCTACGGTGACAAATTCCAGCGTGTTGCGTTCATATATGGGGTTCTTCTCTTTCTTCATTCGTATCGTTCTGAAAAATTCCTTGCAAATTTAAGAAATTTACCCGAATGAGAAACAGGTGGCAAGGATTTCCTATCTTTGCAGCATTGAATTTAATCTCATTGTAACTTTAATTTGAACACATGAAAACAATTCCAGACCATAGTTTCGGAAAACTGTGGAACATTAGTTTCGGCTTTTTCGGCGTACAGATTGCCTACGCCTTGCAGAGCGCCAACATCAGCCGTATCTTCTCTACTTTAGGCGCCGATCCACACGAACTCAGTTATTTCTGGCTCCTTCCGCCTTTGGCAGGCATCATCGTGCAGCCGATTATCGGCGCGGCGAGCGACAAGACCTGGACCCGCTTCGGGCGGCGCATCCCGTACCTCTTTTTGGGCGCTATCCTGTCGTTGATCGTGATGTGCCTCCTTCCGAATGCCGGGAGCTTCGGCATGTCGGTTGCCCAGGCGATGATTTTCGGTCTTTTCGCCCTGATGTTCCTCGACACCTCCATCAATATTGCCATGCAACCCTTCAAAATGATGGTCGGCGACATGGT
>CALVFH010000113.1 GCA_944326775.1 uncultured Parabacteroides sp. | reverse complement strand
CTTTTCGCCCTGATGTTCCTCGACACCTCCATCAATATTGCCATGCAACCCTTCAAAATGATGGTCGGCGACATGGTGAACGAGAAACAGAAGGGGCTGGCCTATTCCATCCAAAGTTTTCTTTGCAATGCCGGCAGTCTGGTGGGCTATCTCTTTCCCTTTGTCTTCGCCTGGCTCGGAATCAGCAATGTCGCACCCAAGGGCGTGGTTCCCGATTCGGTCATTTATTCCTTTTATATCGGCGCGCTCATCCTCGTTGCCTGTGTTTTCTATACGGCGTTTACGGTAAAGGAATATCCGCCCCGGGAATACGCGGAATACCACGGCATCGACACGACGGCGAAAGAGAAAACCAACATTTTCCTGCTTTTGCGCCACGCCCCGTCCGTCTTTTGGTCCGTCGGGCTGGTGCAGTTCTTCTGTTGGGCCGCGTTTATGTTCATGTGGACCTACACGAGCGGCGCCGTGGCTGCCCAGGCCTTCGACGCGCCCGTGGTGGAGCGGACCGTGGGCGGCGTCGTCTCCGTCGTGCTCGACACGCAGTCGTCGGCCTACCAGGATGCCGCCGATTGGGTTGGCATCTTGTTTGCCGTGCAGGCGATAGGCTCGGTTCTTTGGGCCGTCGTCCTTCCCCAAATCCGGAATACGAAGTTTGCCTATGCCCTGAGCCTTCTGATTGGCGGCGCGGGCTTCGTCTCGGTCTATTTCATCCATAATCCGTACGGACTTTTCATCTCCTTCCTTCTGATAGGCTGCGCCTGGGCCGCGATGCTGGCCTTGCCGTTCACTTTATTGACCAATGCGCTGACGGGAGGGCATCTGGGAATCTATTTGGGCCTGTTCAACGGGACGATTTGCGTCCCGCAGATTGTGGCGGCCGCCTTGGGGGGCAGTTTGCTGAAGATGCAGACCGAAGCCGGCTCGTTGCCGCCCGAAGTGAACATGCTGGTCTTTGCGGGCCTCTTCCTGATGGCCGGCGCGGGCTGTGTCGCGTTTATCCGGACGAAAAAGACGGCGTGAAAAAGGTTCCTCTCGGTCGGAAAGTTCCCGGGGACGCCGTCCCTAACCCGAAAATGCTTGAAAAGTTCTTAGGGACGGCGTCCCTGGCAATTTCTAAGGAAAAAAGTCGCAAGGTACGGCGTCCCTACGAACTTTTCGAAAAAAAAGTCGCAAGGAACGGCGTCCCTACGAACTTTTCAACTGAAAGGAAGCAATGGACGCCGTCCCTGAGAACTTTTCAAGTGAAAGGAAGCCAGGGACGCCGTCTCCAGCAACTTTTCAAGTGAAAGGAAGCCAGAGCTGCCGGCTCTACCAACTTTGCAAATGTTTTGGAGCCAGAGCCGCCGGCTCTGGGCCCAAATCAAAACACTTATTAACAGAGCCGCCGGCTCTGGCGCGAAAACAAAATATTTCTTAATAGAGCTGC
This sequence comes from uncultured Parabacteroides sp., assembly GCA_944326775.1. Lineage (GTDB taxonomy): Bacteria > Bacteroidota > Bacteroidia > Bacteroidales > Tannerellaceae > Parabacteroides. The sequence continues at coordinate 6,723 of CALVFH010000113.1, read as the reverse complement.
CGGCTCTAAGACGAAAACAAAATATTTCTTAACAGAGCCGCCGGCTCTACGAACTTTTCAAATGTTTTGGAGTTAGAGCCGCCGGCTCTGACAACTTTTCAATATTTCTCCTTACCTTTGCCCGGTGTGAAAAAGGAAACAACACGACAGATATGACAAAGAAAAATAACAACGCGAAACGCGACGAGCATAAGGCCGGCCGGCTGAAGGCTTGGAAGAAAATCTTTACAAACGAACGTTTGCGGTTCATTTCGGGCCTGGTGCTCGAAATTATCGCGATTTATATCACGCTGGCGATGATTTCGTTTTTGTTTACCGGCGGGGCAGACCAGAGTAAGATTGAAAACGTACCGTTTTGGCCCGATTTGGCCCTGAATCGCGGGGCGGTGCAGAACTGGACGGGTTCGCTCGGGGCGTATGTCTCGGATGTGCTGATGAATCGGTGGTTTGGCGTGGCCACTTTCTTCATGCTCTTCTTCGTTTTCTCGGTGGGCGCACGGTGGATGAACCTCCGGCGGGTGCCGTTGATGAAATATTTTCTGTTTTGCGCGTCGTCGATGATTTGCGGGTCGGTGCTGCTGGCGTTCTTGTTTGTCAGCGGTTACGAAGATTCGTTTTTATACCTGGGCGGGGCCCACGGACATCTGATTGCCGAGTTTCTGGTGACAAACCTGGGCATTCCGGGCACGGCGCTGGTCTTGCTGGCGGTGATTGCCGTGATTGCGATTTTTGCCAGCCCCAAAACAATCCCGTTCTTGCAGAAAATCTTCTCATTCGGATGGATAAAGCGGAAAAAGAAGGCCGAGGCGCCTGCGGAAGAGGGGGAAACGCCTGAAGCGGAGCCGGACGGCAACGCGGCGGAGGAAGAACCGCTGGTGGAAGAAGCCGAACCGCATCCGGCCGAGCCGGAAACCGTCGCGGAATCCCTGGCCGTCATTCGGGAAGAGCCGGAGACACGGGTGGAAGAGCCGGAAGCGGAAGGCGAGGTTCTCCGGACGGGTGAGGAAGACCGGAAAACATCCGGCATGGTGCCCGAAACCGGGCCGCTTGTCCGGACGGAAGAACGGATTGCGGAAGAAAAGCCCCAGTCTGATGTTCCCGAAGATTTCAAGGTGGAAATTCCGGAAGGCGAGGAGATGGATTTGGAAGGAAAGGGGCTGGGCGACTACGACCCGCGTCTCGACCTTTCGCGCTATGTCTTCCCGACGCTCGACTTGCTGAAAGACTACGGCGGCGAAGAAATCAAGGTCAGCGAGAAAGATCTTTACGAGAATCAGGAACTTATCAAACAGGCGCTGGAGGATTTCAGCATCAGCATTGCTTCGATAAAGACAACGGTAGGGCCTACGGTGACACTCTACGAGATTGTCCCGGCGGCGGGCGTGCGTATTTCCAAAATCCGGGCGCTGGAAGACGACATTGCCTTGAGCCTTTCCGCCTTGCAGGTACGTATCATCGCCCCGATGCCGGGCCAGGGGACGATAGGAATTGAGGTCCCGAACCGTAAACCGCAGATTGTTTCCATGCTTTCGGTGATAGCTTCCAAGAAATTCCAGGAATGCAAATACGATTTGCCCGTAGCCATCGGGAAAACGATTACCAACGAGATTTTCATGTTCGATCTTTGCAAAACGCCGCATTTGCTGGTGGCCGGCGCGACAGGTCAAGGGAAATCGGTGGGTTTGAATGCCATTATCACGTCGTTGCTTTATAAAAAACATCCGGCGGAACTGAAATTCGTGATGGTCGATCCGAAGATGGTGGAGTTTAGCATTTACTCGAAGATAGAACGGCACTATTTGGCGAAGTTGCCGAATGCGGAGAAGCCGATTGTGACTGAATCGGCCGATGCCGTGGCTACGCTCAATTCGTTGGTGGTCGAGATGGAGAACCGCTACAAGTTGTTGGTCAGTGCCAACGTGCGAAATATAAAGGAATATAATGCGAAGTTCATTTCCCGCCAGCTCAATCCGGAGAAGGGACATCGTTTCTTGCCTTATATCGTCGTGATTGTAGATGAGTTTGCCGATTTGATTATCACGGCGGGGCGGGAGATAGAGATTCCGATTTCGCGGATTGCGGCAAAGGCCCGTGCGGTGGGCATCCACATGATTTTGGCCACGCAACGACCGGATGCGAAGGTGATTACGGGAACAATCAAGAGTAATTTCCCGAGCCGCATCGCCTTTAAGGTTGCTTCGATGATTGATTCACGCACGATTCTGGATGCGCCGGGTGCGAACCGCCTGATTGGGCGCGGGGATATGCTGATTGTGGTGGCGGGAAGCGATACCGTCCGCGTGCAATGTGCTTTTGTCGATACGCCGGAGGTGGAAAAGATTGTGAACTATATCGGCAACCAGCCGGGATATGCGACGGCTTATCTCTTGCCCGAATATGTTCCCGACGGAGACGACAAGAACGGTGGCACCGGCAATGTGGATATGTCGGAACTCGATCCGCTTTTTGAGGAGGCGGCGCGGATGGTAGTCATCCAGCAGCAGGGCTCAACTTCGCTTATCCAGCGTAAGTTCTCGATTGGTTATAACCGTGCGGGCCGCCTGATGGATCAGTTGGAGGCTGCCGGCATCGTCGGTCCCTTCGAAGGAAGCAAGGCACGCCAGGTGCTGATTCCAGATGAGTTCACGCTGGAGCAGATCTTGCGCGATTTGAGAAATAAAAAGTGAATGATAGCAGGAAGATAGCAAAATGAAGATGGAAAGAAAGCGGCAAGTGGTACAGGCGGTGGTCCGTGTGTATCTGGTAATCCAGTTTTTGATAGGAGGATGTGTTTGGCTGTTTGCGCAAGATGCGAATGAGGTTTTGCAAAAGGCGGCATCGGCTTTCGATGCTTCGTCGGGGATAGAAGCCCGGTTTGCCTTGCATAGCCGTTCTCCGCAGACGCAGTCGGGCGAGAGCTTTGAAGGGATAATCTATATGAAAGGGGATAAGTTCAAGTTACAGACTCCCGACATGATTACCTGGTATGACGGAACGACGCAATGGACGTATATGGAGCGGACGCAGGAAGTGAACGTCTCGACTCCGGGCAGCGACGAACTTCAGCAGACGAATCCCGCCGCCCTGATTCATAATTACGAGAAAGGTTTCAAGGCTTCGCTGAAAGGGAGCAGCACTACCCGTCAGGGAAAGGCGGCCTACGATGTCGAACTGCTTCCGAAGAAGAAAAGTGATGTCGAGTCCGTTGTCTTGCAGATAGAGAAGAACTCGTATTCGCCGGCCTCGATAGATATTCGTTCAGACAACGGCATGCGGCATACGATTGTCATTTCAACCTGGAAGACGGCGGAAGATAAACCGGACAGCTTCTTTGTTTTCGATGAAGCGGAGTTTCCGGATGCGGAAATCATCGATTTGCGATGAGGAAAAAGGATGTTTATAAAAGAAGATAAATAGAATGAAGATGGATACAACAAATGAACATGTAAGATGCCTGATTATTGGCTCCGGCCCGGCTGGATATACGGCGGCCATTTATGCTTCGCGGGCTAACCTGGCTCCCGTCTTGTACGAGGGAATACAGCCCGGCGGACAGTTGACAACAACCACGGAGGTGGAGAATTTTCCCGGTTATCCCGAGGGCGTGACGGGTCCCCAGCTGATGGAGGACTTGAAGAAGCAGGCTCAGCGTTTCGGCACGGATGTCCGGATGGGAATTGCTACGGCAGCAGACCTTTCGGCGTCTCCGTACAAGGTGACCATCGATGGCTCGAAAGTTGTCGAGGCGGAAACGGTCATCATCTCCACGGGTGCGACAGCCAAATACCTCGGCTTGCCCGACGAAGCGAAGTATGCCGGCATGGGCGTATCGGCCTGCGCCACCTGCGACGGCTTTTTCTATCGCAAGAAGAACGTGGCGGTCGTCGGAGGCGGGGATACCGCGTGCGAGGAGGCTATTTATCTCGCAGGCTTGGCCAAACAGGTTTATCTGATTGTGCGCAAGAGCTATTTGCGGGCGTCGAAGGTGATGCAGGAGCGCGTGTTCAAGACGCCGAACATCAAAGTGCTGTTCGAGCACAACACCATCGGCCTCTTTGGGGAGAACGGCGTGGAAGGCGCACATCTGGTGAAACGCAAAGGCGAGCCCGACGAGGAAAAGGTGGATATCGCCATCGACGGCTTCTTCCTTGCAATCGGGCACAAGCCGAATTCAGATATCTTCAAGCCCTGGCTCGAGACGGACGAGGTAGGATATATCAAAACCATCGACGGAACGCCGTGCACGAAGGTTCCGGGTGTGTTTGCCGCCGGCGATGTGGCCGATCCTCACTATCGCCAGGCCATCACGGCAGCGGCCAGCGGTTGCAAGGCGGCAATCGAGGCCGAACGCTATTTGAGTAACCAATAATTAAATACGAAAACAATGGAAAATACATCGTGGAAAGCCCGGTTGTGGGGAATGGTTTTGTTGTTCGCCTTGTCGATTACGGTGGTCGAGGCGCAAGTGAAGACGCAGGTAATCGCCCACCGCGGTTACTGGAAAACAGAAGGCTCGGCTCAGAACTCCCTGGCTTCGATACGGAAGGCAGCAGAGGCCGGCGTTTACGGTTCGGAATTCGACGTGCATCTGACGGCCGACGGCAAGCTGGTTGTCTTCCATGACGACGAGGTGAACGGCCTCAAGATCCAGGACAGCAACTTCAGCGACCTGAGCGCGGTCTCTTTAGCCAACGGCGAGAAGATTCCCACCCTCGAACAGTACTTGGACGAGGCAAAAAAATGGAAAGATATCGAGCTGATCTTCGAATTGAAGTCGCACGCGACGCCTGAGCGGGAAGATGAAGCCGTCCGTCGTTCCGTCGAGATGATTGAGCAGCAGGGATTGGCCTCCCGCACCACCTATATCGCTTTCAGCCTCCATGCTGCGGAAGCTTTTCACCGCTGCGCCCCCGACGCCGAGGTCTATTACCTGAACGGAGACCTGACACCGGAGGAGTTGAAGTCTCGTGGCCTCTCCGGACTCGACTACCATTTCAAGGCTATCCAGGAACATCCGGATTGGGTCAAAGAAGCGCATGAGTTGGGTCTGAAAGTCAATGTCTGGACCGTAAACGACCGCGCGGTGATGCAGGAAATGAAGAATCTGGGCGTGGATTACCTGACGACAGACCTCCCGGAAGAAGCATTGGAGGTAATCGCCGAATGAGGAACTTCCTGCTGCTGATCGGCGTCTTGCTAATCCCGTTTCTCGGCGGGGCGCAGCAAGTCACTCCCCCGAAAAAGGAGGTCCGCGCCGTCTGGCTGACCACCATCTACGGGCTGGACTGGCCCCGCACACCGGCGACGGGCGAGCATTCGCGGAAAATCCAGCAGGAGGAGCTTTGCGAAATCCTCGACCGCCTGGCCGAAGCGAATTTCAACACGGTGTTCTTCCAGGTCCGCCTGCGCGGCGACGTGCTGTACCCGTCGGCCATCGAACCCTACTCCGCCGTGCTGACGGGGAAGGCGGGGAAGTCCCCCGGCTACGACCCCCTGGCCTTTGCCGTGGCGGAATGCCATAAGCGCGGCCTGGAATGCCATGCGTGGATGGTGACGTTTCCCGTCGGAAACGAGAAAACCGTGCGCAGCCAGGGGCGGCAGTCGGTGGTCCGCCGCCATCGCAACCTTTGCAAGCTCCACCGCGGCGAGTGGTACCTCGACCCGGGCGTTCCCGGCACGGCCGACTACCTTCTTTCGCTCGTCCGCGAGATTGTGGAGAACTACGACATCGACGGCATCCATTTCGATTACATCCGTTACCCCGAGCACGCGGCTTCTTTTCCCGACAAAAGCCAATACCGCAAGGCGGGCGGGCAGCAGTCGCTGGCCGACTGGAGGCGCGGGAACATCAACCGCCTCATGACCCGCATCTACGACTATGTGAAGAACGCCAAACCCTACGTGCTGGTCAGCAGCTCGCCTTTGGGCAAATACAGCCGCATCCCGCAGGTCCCCAACGCCGGTTGGACGGCCTACGAGACGGTTTTCCAGGACCCCCAGCATTGGATGCAGGCCGGGAAGCACGACCTGGTCGCCCCGATGATGTATTACAAACTGCGCAACTTCTTCCCCTTCCTGGATAATTGGGTGGCGAAGGCCAACGGACGCCTCGTCGTCGCGGGACTGGGCGCCTACCGCCTGGAAACGTCGGAGGGCGACTGGACACTCAACGATTTGACCGACCAGATTGATTATGCGCGCTATTTCGGCGCGTCGGGCTGCGCCTTCTTCCGTTGCCAGCAAGTCCTGGGGAATGTCAAGGGCCTTTACGACGAATTGAAAAACAACTACTTCCGTTATCCGGCGCAACTCCCGCCCCTGCGCTGGCTGAACGACCGTGTGCCGCCCGCCCCTTCGGAAATCCGGGTGGAACGCACGGGTGCGGAGCTGAAACTTTCCTGGCAGCGGCCTGCCGGGGCGGAGGGCGACCTGACCTACACGGTCTATTATGCCACCGCTGACACGATTCCCTACGATGCCGCCCGTTCGCTGCTCATCACCGGCATTCGCGACACTGCCGTCTATCTTCCCGTCGATACCGCTCGCGAGCGGGGCTTCCTCTTCTCCGTTTCGGCCTCCGACCGCTATCATCTGGAGAGCAAACCTTCGCCGGAGACCTATTATTATCTGAGTCGTTACCTCAAATAAGCTTTTCGGAAATCAGAATACGAGCGTATTCTAACCTCCGAGGGTCGTCCCGGACCAGAATACGCTCGTATTCTA
>CALVFH010000112.1 GCA_944326775.1 uncultured Parabacteroides sp. | reverse complement strand
GGCGTTCACCTTGTCGATGACGGCGCCCAGCGATTCTTCCTTGCTCTCGTCTTGCGTCACCAGCGCATTCACATTGTAGAGCGAATTGATTGCCGTCGCCAGGTCTTTGAAGGCGGCGTCCACTTTCGGGCGAATCGTCTTCATCGTCTCCGACGAAGCGCGGGTCAGCAATTCCTCCGAGCGGGCGGTGTAGAGCTGGTTGAACTCCGCGTTCGCCTCGGCCAGGGCTTCGATGGATGTCGAAAGAGCCAGCTTCGTCACGTCGGCAGCATACGCCTCTTCCTGAATCTTTTTCAAAAAATCGGACACCGCCGCCGTGTTTTGCGCCAACGGCAAGCGGGAAGCCCCGCGATACGGGTCGAGGACGAAGTCGAGCCGCGCGGCCGCTTGTTTATATTCCTCGATGGGGCAATAGAGGTTGGCCGAGATGATTTGCGAGATATACAGGAAGATATCGTCGCGCTTCTGGTCGGCGGCATTGATTTCAGGCGTGTCTTCGAAGGAGCGGTTGCGCAGGTAGCAATTGTCTTCCACCGCGAAGAGCGACGCGTAGTTTTCACGCAGTTTGGCAAGGCCTTGGGCGGTTGCAAACTCTGGAGTGATGGCGGCAAGAATGTCTTCATGCGCCTGGTAGTGCTCGGCGTTGCGAGCTCTGTTTAAAGTACTTAAACTAGCTATGGTCTTCATAGTGTTAAGAAATTAATTAATGAATAAATACTGGTTTTTTCCAAACTGTTTTGATGGCTTCAAAACCATTTTCGGTTTTTTCGTAACCTTACGAAAGCGCCCGAAAGCATTTCTGCCTTTTTCGTAACCCTACGAAAGCTCCAAAAACCATTTTTTGTTTTTTCGTAACCTTACGAAATCTCCAAAAATCATTTTTTGCCTTTCCGTAACCTTACGAAATCTTCAAAAATCATTTTTTGCCTTTCCGTAGCCTTACGAAATCTCCAAAAATCATTTTTTGTCTTTCCGTAGCCTTACGAAATCTTCAAAAATCATTTTTTGCCTTTCCGTAACCTTACGAAATCTCCAAAAATCATTTTTTGCGTTTTCGTAACCTTACGAAAGTCTCCAAAGATCATCTTTGCATTTTTCGTAACGTTACGACTGCATCAAAAACCACTCTTGGCCTTTGCCGGCAAGTCAGAACCCCCCGTTAATGGTTTTTTCAGTGTTTTTTCTCCGTAGAAGCCTTCAAAACTGAAAAACAGTCACAAAGATAGGCTTTTTCCGGGGATATGCAAGTTTTTGAAGAAGAATTGTATGGGCTTGCTGAAAGAAAGGGGGGGCGGCGGTGTTTTTCAGGCTTAAAACGGCAAACACAAAGATACCTACTTTTAGGTATTTTTACATCCATGACAGATTTGTCATATAAATGAAACATCAAGAAGAGATCCAAATCCTACATTTGCTATAGAGAAATAAAAAATATCCATGAACTTACTTATGCATTCAAAAATCTATCTTGCCGCGTTGCTTTTCCTTTTGGGGGCGGCGGCTTGCGAGCGCACAGACATTCCTCCTTCAAGTTTCCGAGTTATCTTCCGCTTCCAGGTTGACAATGAAGAAGGACGCGATTTAATTGATAGCCTGCAAACGGTAGGACGAAAAACCGTACAGGCTGATTTCCGGTATTTGTTCGAGCAAGACGGGAACAGTTCGACACAAGAATCGAGCCAAGTAACGCTCCGAAAAGATTCCGCAGGCTATTTTTCCAATGAAACTTGGATATCCTTTTACAAAAAAGACCTTCAGAGCCACAATACCGCCGGCCGTTTCCGGTTCGACATCCAGATTCCTTGTTTGCTGGGGCCGGATAGGGAAACAGCAGTTACCGCGGACTGGATAGTCGAACTCATGGAAGACAATTCATTTGCCCAGCTCACACTAAACAACATTTCTGTCAACGGACAACCCCTTGCTATTCCTGCCCGGCAAACACAGACGGGATTGAGGGATCTCGTTGTCACGATTCCCTTGCAATCCGACGGCCTGCATCTGGAATTTCCATAAAATCCCAACAGTTACCGGAATACGGATTTCTTCTTTCCAAACTGCATAGGCGGCTCCAACCAGAGCCACTATGCAGTTTGCCATCTCAAGCCTCTCCCAATCTCGGCAATATTTCTTACCTTTGCCCCACATCTATCGAAATGATTATATGAAAGATTTCCTCCTTATCATCCGGCGGTTCGTCCCCCCTTATAAGAAGTACATGGTGCTCAATGTGGTGTTCAATATTCTTTCCGCCATCCTCAACCTGTTTTCATTTGCGCTGATTATCCCGATCCTGAACATTCTCTTCAAGATAGACAAGGAGAGCTACAGCTTTATGCCGTGGGCGTTCAACCCGCTGAGCTGGGATTCGTGGAAGGAGCTGCCCGCCCTCCTGAAGAATAATTTCTTCTGGTATGTTGGCGACCTGATAGAGACCTACGGCGGCTCGACGGCGTTGATTGTCCTCGGCGCTTTCCTGGTGGTATCGACGTTCCTGAAGGTTTCCTCCATGTACCTGGCCTTTTTCACGATGATTCCCATCCGCACCGGCGTGGTGCGCGACATTCGCAACCAGATTAACCGCAAGATTACTCAGCTTCCGCTGGGTTTCTTTTCCGAAGAACGGAAAGGCGACATCCTGGCGCGTGTCTCGGGCGACGTGAACGAAATCGAGGCCTCGGTGATGAGTTCGCTCGATATGCTTTTCAAAAATCCTATCCTGATTTTGATTTACCTCATCGGCATGATTGCCATCAGCTGGCAGCTGACGCTCTTTGTTTTTATCCTGCTTCCGCTGGCTGGCTACGTGATGGGGCAGGTCGGCAAGAAACTGAAACGGCAATCGCTCGAAGGGCAGCAGCAGTGGGGCGGGCTGATGAGCCAAATCGAGGAAACCCTCGGCGGACTGCGCATCATCAAGGCTTTCAATGCCGAGAAGAAGATTCAGGAACGCTTCGAGCGCGCCAACGAGCAGTTCCGGCAGACGACGACGCGGGTCTATCGCCGCCAGCAGATGGCGCACCCGATGAGCGAATTTCTCGGCACCGCCACCATTGCCATCGTCTTGTGGTACGGAGGCTCGCTCATCCTCAGCGATCATAGTCCGATCGACGCGCCGACCTTCATTTATTATCTGGTTATCTTCTACAGCATCATCAATCCGGCTAAAGACTTGAGCAAGGCGGCTTATGCCATTCAGAAAGGGGTGGCGTCGATGACTCGTATCGATAAAATCCTGCTGGCCCAGTCGGACATCCACGATCCGGCGAATCCGAAACCCATCCGGCTCGAAAAGGCGATCCGCTACAACGATGTGTGGTTTCGCTATCAGAACGACTATGTGCTGAAAGGGATTAACCTGGAAATTCCGAAGGGCAAGACGGTCGCCCTCGTGGGACAATCGGGGTCGGGCAAAAGCACGATGGTGGACCTCCTGCCCCGCTTCTACGATGTCTCGCAAGGCAGCATCACCATCGACGGGACTGATATCCGCGAGGCACGGCTCTACGACCTTCGCGCCCTCATGGGCAATGTCAACCAGGAGGCGATTCTCTTCAACGATACCTTTTTCAACAACATAGCCTTCGGCGTAGAAGACGCCACGCAAGAGCAGGTGGAAGAAGCCGCCCGCATTGCCAACGCACACGAGTTCATTATGGCGACCGAGCACGGCTACCAGACCAACATCGGCGACCGCGGCGGAAAGCTCTCCGGAGGGCAGCGGCAACGCATCAGCATCGCCCGAGCCATTCTGAAAAACCCGCCCATCCTGATTCTCGACGAAGCCACGTCGGCGCTCGACACCGAATCGGAACGCCTGGTGCAGGAGGCGCTCGAGAACCTGATGCGCAACCGCACGACGATTGTCATTGCCCATCGCCTTTCGACCATCCGCAATGCCGATGAAATCTGCGTCATGCACGAAGGCGAAATCGTGGAACGAGGACGACACGAAGAACTCCTCGCCCTCAACGGCTATTACAAGCGGCTTTGCGACATGCAAAGTTTCTGAACCTATCTTATGCAGACTTTCAAACTTACAGACATGAACAAACAACAAGGAAAACACCGGAGCAGGGCCGCCGCCTGGCTCGGCTCCGCACTCGTCCTGCTGGGAATGGCAGGATGTGAGGGCAGACTGGCTGACAGCCGGCCTGCATTGAGTTATCATTTCGACCGTCCCGCACGGATTTGGGAAGAATCGTTTCCCTTAGGCAACGGACGTATTGGGATGATGCCCGACGGCGGGACCGAGCGCGAGCGCATCGTGCTGAACGAAATCTCTCTCTGGTCGGGAAGTGAACAGGATGCCGACAACCCGCAAGCCTACCATTCGTTGGGAACAATCCGACAACTGCTTTTCTCGGGGCAGAACAAGGCGGCGCAGGATTTGATGTACCGCACGTTTGTTTGCCGCGGAGTCGGCAGCGGACAGGGCGACGGCGCGAATGTTCCCTATGGCAGCTACCAAATCTTCGGCAACCTCGATGTGGATTATGCTTACCCGGAAGGGACGGACAGCATCAGCCGCTACCGGCGTGAGCTGGACCTGCAAACGGCTGTAGCCACCCAAAGTTTCCGGCGCGACGGGACGACCTACACTCGCACGGCATTCACGTCTTTCTCCGACGACATCGCCGTCATCCGCTGGACGGCAGACCGGAATCGCGACCTGCAATTTTCCTATACCTTCAGCCGACCGGAACATGCCGCCGTGGAAATCGCCGACAGCGCGCTGTGGATGAAAGGACAACTACCCGACGGCAAAGACACGACGGCCTGCCTCGGCATGAAATTCGCAGCCGGGACGCGCCTCCTGCTGCCCAAAGGGGGAAAGATGACCCTCGAAGGCAACCGTATTGCGGTGAGCGAGGCCCCCGAAGCCATCCTGCTGATGGCCCTCTCGACCGACTATTTCGGAAACAACTGCGAACATGTGGTGGATTCGCTGCTGGCGCGGGCGATGGTGAAGGACTACCCGACTCTGCTCTCGGACCATGTCAAGGCGTACAGGCAGCTGTTCGACCGTGTTTCGCTCGACCTCGGAGCCTCGGAGCGCGACCGCTGGCCCATCGACCGACGCCTCGCCGCCTACCAACAGGACGGTAACGACCCGTCGCTGCCTGCTCTCTACTTCCAGTTCGGCCGTTACCTGCTGATTTCTTCTACCCGACCCGGATTGCTGCCTCCCAACCTGCAAGGCTTATGGTGCAACACGATACACACGCCCTGGAACGGGGATTACCATCTGAACATCAACCTGCAGATGAACCTCTGGCCGGCGGAGGTCGCCAACCTCAGCGAACTGCATCTCCCGATGATTGAATGGACCAAAAGACAGGTACCTGCCGGGAAACGGACGGCAAAAGCATTCTATAATGCCGAAGGATGGGTGATGCATATCCTCGGCAATGTCTGGAACTTCACGGCACCGGGCGAGCATCCGTCGTGGGGAGCGACGAACACCTCGGCAGCCTGGCTTTGCGAACATCTGTTTACGCATTACGACTACACGCGGGATACGGCTTACCTCAGCGGAGTCTATCCCACCCTGCGCGAAGCCTCGCGTTTCTTCCTGAACATGCTGGTAAAAGACCCGCGGACGGGTTATCTGGTGACGGCACCGACCACATCGCCGGAGAATGCCTACCGCACGCCGTCGGGAGATACCGTGAGCATCTGTGCCGGTTCGACTATGGACAACCAGATTATCCGCGAGCTGTTTACCAATACTATCGCGACGGCGCAAATCCTCCGGCAGGATTCAGCCTTCGTGAAAATCCTGCAGCGGAAGCGCTCGCAGCTGATGCCGACAACCATCGGAGCGGACGGTCGCATCATGGAATGGCTGCAACCCTACGAGGAAGTGGAGCCGCACCATCGGCATGTGTCGCACCTCTACGGACTTTATCCCGGCCATGAGATTTCGCTCACCCATACGCCCAAGTTGGCCGAGGCAGCCCGCAAGAGCCTGCTGGCACGAGGAGAGGAAAGTACCGGCTGGTCGATGGCGTGGAAAATCAATTTCTGGGCTCGCCTGCACGAGGGCGACCAGGCATTCCACCTACTGACGAAGCTGCTGCAACCGGCTGTCTCCTCGGATACGGACTACAAAGGTGTCGGCAGCGGAACCTTCCCCAATCTGTTCTGTGCCCACCCGCCTTTCCAGATCGACGGCAATTTCGGCGGCTGTGCCGGCATCGCCGAGATGCTGGTGCAGAGCCAGGACGGGTTTATCGAAGTGCTTCCAGCCCTTCCGTCAGCGTGGAAAGACGGTAGTTTCAACGGATTGAAGGTTCGCGGAGGAGCAGAAGTGTCTGCCGAATGGAAAAACGGCTTGCCGACAGAAGTTTCCCTCAAAGCGGTAGCCGACGGAACCTTCCGCCTCAAGCTGTCGGAAAACAACCAAAATATCCAGTTGCAGAAAAACCGGCAGCCGGCTTCTCTTCCGGTCGTTGACGGGATGATCAGCGTAGATCTGAAAAAAGGAGAGGTATTTACAATCAACTATGAATAGAAAAAGCGGGATGCCGGACAAACTTGCCGGCACCCCGCCTTCCTAAAAAAGATCTTACTAAAAGATTTACTTATTATAGTTTTCCCATCTTACATTGTGCATGTCGCCGCTTGCAGCAAACTCTTCATGGAAGGCAAAGCAGCATTTCAGGTTCTGAGGCGTATGTCCTTTGACACCCATTTCGAGGTATTCGTTCAGCAACGGACGGTAGTCGGGATGAACGCAGTTGTCGATGATGCAACGTGCACGCTGGATAGGTGATTTCCCGCGCAGGTCGGCTACACCATATTCCGTGATGATAATCTTTACAGAATGTTCGCTGTGGTCGAGGTGAGAAACCATCGGAACAAACGAGCTGATTTTTCCTCCCTTGGCCGTAGATGGAGTCGTGAAGATGGAAATCATCGCAGAACGGGTAAAGTCGCCTGAACCGCCGATACCATTCATCATCTTTGTACCCAACACATGCGTAGAGTTGATATTGCCGAAGATATCTGCTTCCAAAGCGGTATTGATGGCAATCAGACCCAAACGGCGGGCTACTTCCGGATTGTTGGATACTTCTTGCGGACGGAGCAGAATCTTATCCTTGAAGAAATCGAGATGAGCATAAATATCTTCAATCACTTCATTGCTGACAGACAGTGAACAGCCGCTGGCAAACTTCACGCGGCCTTCTTTCATCAGCTGGATAACGGCATCCTGAATTACTTCGGTATAAACATTGAAGGCCGGGATTTCTTCATTCTCGCCCATACATCCCAAGACGGCGTTAGCCACATTGCCTACACCACTCTGCAGTGGAACGAATTCTTTCGGCAAACGGCCGGCACGGATTTCATGTACCAGGAAGTCAGCCACGTTCTTGCCGATAGCCAGCGTAACGTCGTCCAGCGGAGCAAAGGGCTTGCCTTCGTTCGGTTCGCTTGTCTTAACCACCCCAACAATCTTGGCCGGATCTACCTTGACATACGGCAATCCGATACGGTCTGACGGCGTGAACACCGGAATTTCGCGACGGTAAGGAGGGTCGGCCGGTTCATACAAATCGTGCATCCCGCGGATTTCTTTCGGATGGCGGTCGTTCAATTCAACAATAATGCGGTCGGCCATACGGCAGATTGTCGGCAGGATACCTACACCGCAGGTCGGAACGATTTCGCCGTCTTCCGTCACGTCGGCAGCCTCAACAATAGCCACATCCACCTTGCCCAGGAAACCGTAACGCAGGTCTTGAGCCAGTTCAGAGAGATGCATATCGAAATATTGTGCCTGGTGGCTGTTGATAGCAGCCCGCAAGTCTTTGTTGGACTGATACGGAGTACGGAATTTGATTGCATTCGCACGGGCTAATGCACCATCCAGTTTGTCGCCGGTCGATGCACCGGTAAACATCCCAATTTGAAACGGATTTCCTTTTGCGTGTTCCTCTTCTGCTTTTTTAGCGATTGCTCCCGGCACCACTTTCGGGCATCCGGCAGGCGTAAAGCCACTGAAACCTACGTTATCATCATGATGAACATAGGCCGCAGCTTCTTCAGCTGTTATGAATTTCAATGCCATGATACGTTAATGTTTATATTTTAAGGTTGATAATATTCGCTATTCAGTGATGCAAACTTACAGAAAATCCATGAAATATCCGCCAAATTTAGGCAGAAATGCGAATTTAAAATTGATAATTAGGTAGTTAGGAGAAAATCACGGAAGTTAGGAAAAGGGTTGAAAAGCGTTTCAAAGCGGATTGGAGAAAGAGAACGGTTTCCTAATCGTTACCCGTCAGAAATGCAGATTTAACAGTTAACGTTCCGTTTGCGCCGCTCTGCTTAGGTTTGCTTGTCAAGGTTTAACTCGTTGATTTATAGTTTTGCAACCAAAAAAGAACGAGTATGACAAGGAGCACA
>CALVFH010000111.1 GCA_944326775.1 uncultured Parabacteroides sp. | reverse complement strand
GGGTGTAGCGCAGTCCGGTTAGCGCACCTGCTTTGGGAGCAGGGGGTCCCAAGTTCGAATCTTGGTACCCCGACAATATGCGGAAGTAGCTCAGTTGGTAGAGCACGACCTTGCCAAGGTCGGGGTCGCGGGTTCGAGTCCCGTCTTCCGCTCACAAGTAAAGAGTACTTGATGTTCATTTGATGAATGCCCAGGTGGCGGAATTGGTAGACGCGCTCGTTTCAGGTGCGAGTGGCTTTGCGGTCGTGCAGGTTCGAGTCCTGTTCTGGGCACACCATTTAAATGCAAAAGCGCGGATGGTGAAATTGGTAGACACGCTACTTTGAGGGGGTAGTGCCGGTTTCGGCGTGTGAGTTCGAATCTCATTCCGCGCACCCCTTTCCTTGTAATTGATGAAATAAATGAGGCCTGTATGTTTTGGCATATAGGCCCTTTTTATTGCCATAAAATTCCACACACGCTCTTATCATTCGATTTTTTTTCGTACTTTTGCCCACCAAATTGATTTATGTGCAATAAATGACAGTATCTAGAACACGCGATATGCTGGTTGATGTAGCAAGGCAATTATTCGCTCGGATGGGGGTTGATAATACAACCATGAACGATATTGCACAAGCTTCAGGGAAAGGACGACGCACGCTATACACCTATTTCAAAAGTAAAAATGAGATATTTCTGGCCGTAGTAGAATCAGAAATAGCTCAACTCCATAAAGTTTTAATGGATGTAGTCAATAAAAATATTCCGGCCGACGAAAAACTGATTACATTCATTTATACTCGTTTGGATGCGATTAAAGCTGTTGTCTTTCGAAACGGGACTTTGCGAGCTACGTTTTTCCGTGATATCTGGAGGGTTGAAAAAGTACGTAAAGAGTTCGATTTGCATGAAGTAGAAATGTTAAAGAGCATTTTAGACGAAGGCGTACGCAACAATATCTTTTCCATGCCGGATACTCACATCACAGCTTTAGTCTTGCATCACGCCTTAAAAGGATTGGAAGTTCCTTATATCCGAGGGGTCATGGGTGCAAGCATAAGCGATCGAATTAAACGACGTGATAATGTCATCAACTTAATATTTAACGGAATCAAGGTAAAATAACAGTAGATATATATAATAACGAGATGTTTATAAATGCGACCGGTTATTACGTACCCGAAGAGCGGGTCGATAACCAACATTTTTTAGAGTTGAACGGGCTGACCAGCGAGTGGATTGAACAACGCACAGGGATACATACCCGTTCAAAAGCGAGGAAAGACGAAAACATAAATACCATGAGCATGGATGCTATCCGAAATGCTCTACCTCGTTTACCCTACGACATCACTGAAGTCGATTTAATTATTTCTGCCTCTTATTCACCCTACGATACCGTAGCAACGGCAGCACATCAAGCCCAATATGAGTTTCAAATTACGAATGCAAAAGCGTTATATCTTTCATCTGCCTGTTCTTCGTTTCTCAATGCTTTAGAGGTTGTAGAAGGTTATTTCGCCATGGGAAAAGCGTCAAAGGCTTTGATTTTATCCGCAGATAAGAATTCGGCATATTCAAACGAAACTGATCCAAAAGCAGGACACCTTTGGGGCGATGCCGCAGCTGCTTTCTTTCTTTCAAAAGAACGGGTAACTGAGAACGATGCTGAAATCATCGAAGTATTCACCCAAGGATTAGGTCATTTGCCCAAAGCACCAGTTGCCGTACATCTCCGGCCATATGACGGAGGCATCTCAATGCCTGAAGGACGAGACGTTTTCATACAAGCCTGTACCTATATGCCTAAGAATGTGATTTTCCTACTTGAAAAGAACGGCTATACTCTTGACGAATTAAGTTATTTCATCGGTCATCAAGCCAATATGCGCATCATGGCCAATATTGCCAAACACCTGAACCTGCCGGAAGAAAAATTCCTTCACAATATCGAAGAATTAGGAAACACAGGCTCTGTCAGTTCCGCACTGGTCTATGCGCAAAATACGGATAAATTCAAAAAAGATGATTTAATTGCACTGACGGTCTTCGGCGGCGGATATTCCACAGGAGCCTGTCTGATTAGATATTAATAGTTTAAAAACAAAATATTATGAAGTTATTAGAAGGTAAAGTTGCCATTATTACAGGTGCTGCCCGCGGCATAGGAAAAGCGGTAGCCCTAAAGTTTGCTTCTGAAGGAGCAAACATTGCGTTTACCGATTTGGTAATCGATGAAAATGGTTTAGCTACACAAGCAGAATTGGAAGCTTTGGGAGTCAAAGCAAAAGGATATGCTTCTAATGCGGCTAATTTCGAAGAAACGCACAACGTCGTAGCTGAAATTGTAAAAGACTTCGGACGTGTGGATATCTTGGTCAACAACGCCGGTATCACCAAAGACGGTCTGATGATGCGCATGAGCGAAAGTCAGTGGGATGCAGTCTTGAATGTAAACCTGAAGTCGGCATTTAATTTTATCCATGCTTGTACGCCAATCATGATGAAACAACGTTCAGGCAGTATCATCAATATGGCATCTGTAGTAGGAGTTCACGGCAATGCCGGTCAATGCAACTATTCCGCTTCTAAAGCAGGTATGATTGGATTAGCAAAATCTATCGCTCAAGAGTTAGGTTCTCGCGGAATCCGAGCCAATGCCATTGCTCCAGGCTTTATCATTACAGATATGACGGCAGCCCTGCCTGAAAACATCCGTGAAGAATGGTGCAAGAAGATTCCTCTCCGCCGTGGTGGTACTCCGGAAGATGTAGCCAACATTGCTACCTTCCTGGCTTCAGATATGTCTTCTTATGTTTCTGGCCAAGTTATTCAGGTTGATGGCGGAATGAATATGTAACAAAAGCAAGGAATTATTGAGTTACAAGTTGCAATTATCCATATTCAACTTGTAACTCATAATTCATTACTTGAATCAATTAAAATATGGACGTTATTTACGAAGACAACCATCTCATTGCAGTAAACAAAACATGCAGAGAAATTGTACAAGGCGACAAAACGGGAGATACGCCACTTTCTGAAATGCTGAAGGCATGGTTGAAAGAGAAATATCAGAAACCGGGTAATGTGTTCGTCGGAGTAACACACCGTCTGGACAGACCAGTAAGCGGAGTCGTACTCTTTGCGAAAACCAGCAAGGCGTTGGCACGTATGAACGAAATGTTCCGTACGGGAAGCGTAAAGAAAACCTATTGGGCTATTGTGAAAAATCAGCCGCCCAAAGAAGAAGACGAGTTAGTACATTGGCTAACACGCAACGAAAAGCAAAACAAAAGCTTTGCTTACAACAACGAACGTCCAAATACCAAAAAAGCCATTCTTCATTATAAAGTTATTGCTCATTCAGACAATTATCATCTATTGGAAGTTGATTTAAAAACAGGACGCCACCATCAGATCCGCTGTCAGTTAGCCCACATCGGATGCCCAATAAAAGGTGACCTGAAATATGGCTTTGAACGCTCAAACCGTGACGGAGGCATCAGCTTACATGCACGCTCAGCCTCTTTTATCCATCCTGTGTCTAAACATCCTATAGACATTATTGCCCCTGTTCCTCAAGACAATCTTTGGAAATCGTTGACTGAAAACCTCTAAAACGACACCTTCCAAAGAAATTATTCGTACATTTGGCAAAAGTTTCATAAAAGCAGACCAACATACATTACTATATGGCTTCTAATCAATTTTGCATCATTATGGCGGGCGGAATAGGTTCACGTTTCTGGCCGCTTAGTCGAGAAGAAAAACCCAAACAATTTGTCGATGCATTAGGTATCGGGAAAACATTTATCCAACTGACTTACGAGCGCTTCTCGCATTTCATTCCAGATGAAAATTTCCTCGTCATGACAGGAACGGGATATAAAGCACTTGTTCTCGAGCAATTGCCTATGCTCCATCCTGAACAGGTACTTACTGAACCTTGCCGACGTAACACAGCTCCTTGCATTGCCTATGCAATGTTTAAGTTACTCAGACGTAATCCACATGCTGTAGCCATAGTAACTCCCAGCGATCAATACATTGGCCATGAAACGTCCTTCAGCCAAGTAATGGAAGAAAGCTTGAGTTATGTAGCTACCCATCCCGTACTGATGACTGTCGGTATTGCCCCTACCTATCCGGCGACAGGTTATGGATACATCCAGTGTAAACGTGAATGTGGGCAGCCTTTTGTCCCTGTCCTGCATTTTAAGGAAAAACCAGAACTGCCTACTGCAGCCCGTTATCTTTCCGAAGGGACATATTACTGGAATTCGGGCATGTTCATCTGGTCCGTACAGACTATTGCCCAAGCATTCCGCCAGCATTTACCCGAGGTCGGAAGTTTATTTGAACAAATTCAAACCTATGATACTCCTATGGAGCAAACGGATGTAAACAAAGCATTCGAAGCTTCACCATCCATTTCCATCGACTATGGCATCATGGAAAAAGCCTCAAATGTTTATGTCCGCTGCACCGACAACTTGGCTTGGAGTGACGTGGGAACATGGGGAGCCCTCTACGGTCTCTTGGAAAAAGACGAACACGAGAACTCCATTTCCGGTTCGTATGTCAGCCTCTCCGATGCCAACCACAACCTAATCAAAGAGACCAATCCAAACAAACGGGTTATCGTCGATGGACTTTCCAATTACATCATTGCGGATACGGAAGACATCCTGATGATTTGTCCGCTCGGGAATGAAGAACGAATTAAAGAATTGGTAAAGAAAGGTGCAGAAATATCCTCACCTCAGGATAAGAAATAAATTTAATTAGGAAGGAAATGAGAAATCTAACAGAACTGGAGAAAATAGAAAAAGCTTTTGATTTCCGGTATCCGGAGCTATACCGCCGCTTATGTGCTGACGGAATGCTCTACGCCGGCGAATTTACAGAAGATTGGTACGAAGTCACTTACCCCAAAATACGCAAAAGGCCTCCCCTCTTGCTCTTCAACTGCGATTTCGAATTATTCTATGCCGAAGACGTAGAGGGTGAACTCCAGCAAATGGGCCGGGCAGACGATTACCGGCATATCCCTGCAGACCTTCGTCTCGTCCCTATCGGACAGAATGGTGCAGGAGACTTGTACTGCTTCTTTTTCAATGCACAGGAAGGCTCCGACGTGCCTGTCCTTTTTGCTCCACATGATGAAGAGGATGCCACTTTCGTAGCCAAGAATATCGAAGACTTTATCTTTACATCTTTACTCGAAGCTGCTGTAAGTCCTTATATCCCGGAAGAAAGAGACGAAGCAACAGAATATGAAGACCTTCGTGCCCAGTTCCAATCTCATAAAAAATACTTGACGCCACGCCGACAAAAGATTTTAGCAGAATTCTATGCCCGTAATCCATTCAACTACGAGGCTCCTGCCAGCATCGGCCAAGGAACGGAAACCCGAAGAGGTTTGCTTACTTTGGAAGAATACGCTAAAGTGATGAAAACGGAAATTAAATTCCCGAAGCTTTATGAAACAGTAAGGTATATGGGAGATGAATAAACTTTTTCAAGAACAAGTTATACAATTCAAATAAGAAAACAATGAGATTAGGAGACAGTTGGTTTGACGGATTAGCCGAGAATGAAAATGGGCAGATTATTACTGTACACGGGCGGGATGAGATAGACGAATTCATGCAAAGCGGTAAATACCGCGAGCGCGCTGAAATATCCTGGAAATATGAAGGGGATGCCCACGGGATGCCCTCCGAAAAGGTAGCTGAATTAATGGAAAGCGTAGAAAACACCCTCCGCCGGGCTATGGAAAAGAAAGATAAACTGGCTATTTTAACGGGAGTCTATACTGGCGGAAACGAAAAAACATGGGTCTTCTATACGCGCACGGTACGTGTCTTTGGAGAAAGATTAAATGAAGCACTCCGCGACTTCGAACTACTCCCCATCACGATTTACACCGAAATAGACCAGGATTGGGGCGAATATCAAGAAATGAGAGAGACCAGAAACGATGAATTGTAAGGGGAAAAGTGTATCTTTGCGAAAATTTTGAATGCGATGATACAGTCCATGACCGGATTCGGTAAGGTTACGACCGAACTCCCATCCAAAAAAGTAACCGTTGAAATAAGGACGCTGAATAGCAAACAACTGGATTTGTCTATCCGGATTCCTTCCATCTATAAGGAAAAAGAACTCGCTGTCCGCAGCCACTTGTTGCAGACGCTGGAACGCGGAAAAGTGGATTTCGGCATATTCATTGAATCGATTGGCAAGGATACTTCTTCCCAGATTAACCAAGATGCCGTCATCCATTATTACGAACAACTGAAGGAAATCTCCGCCCAACTGGGCATCGCAGCTCCGGGTTCGTGGTTGGAGCTCCAGCCTGTCTTGCGGATGCCCGATGTCATCAAAACAGAAATCGCTGAAGCTGACGAAGCAGAATGGGAAGCCGTGCGGAAAGCCGTTGACGAAGCCATCAAGCAGCTCCAGGAATTCCGTATCCAGGAAGGCGCCATGCTACAGAAGCTCTTCACGCAAAAAATAGCAAACATCGCCTCGCTGCTGAAAGATATCGAACCTTATGAAAAGGAACGTATCGAAAAAATAAAAAACCGTATTACGGACAACTTAGAGAAACTTGCCAAACAGGATTACGACAAGAATCGCTTTGAGCAAGAGATGATTTACTACATCGAAAAGCTCGATATCAACGAAGAGAAAAGCCGTCTGGACAACCACCTGAAGTATTTCCTCGAGACTATGGAGAACGGACACGGACAGGGCAAGAAGCTGGGCTTCATTGCGCAGGAAATGGGACGCGAAATCAACACGATGGGCTCCAAAAGCAACCATGCTGAGATGCAGAAGATTGTGGTAAGAATGAAAGATGAGCTCGAACAAATCAAAGAACAAGTATTAAACGTATTATAAAGATGGCAGGCAAACTGGTTATATTTTCGGCTCCTTCCGGCTCCGGAAAATCGACAATCATCAACTATCTGTTGCAGCAGCATCTCGACCTCTGTTTCTCCATTTCCGCTACCAGCCGTGCACCCAGAGGGGATGAGAAAGACGGGAAAGAATATTATTTCCTTTCGCCCGACGAATTCCGCCGACGTATCGCGGCAGGCGACTTCCTGGAATATGAAGAGGTCTATCCGGATAAGTTTTACGGAACACTGAAAAGCGAAGTGGAGCGCATCCTCAACGAAGACAAGAATGTTATTTTCGATGTTGATGTCCTCGGGGGCTGCAACATCAAGCAATTCTATGGGGAGAGGGCCCTTTCCGTATTTATCCAGCCGCCCTCTATCGAAGAATTGCGCAGACGTCTGGTCGGCCGTGGTACCGACGCTCCCGAAGTGATTGAAAACCGGATAGCCCGTGCGGAGTATGAGTTGAGTTTTGCTGATAAATTCGACGTGGTCATTGTCAATGACAAGCTGGACGAGGCCGAACGCCAGGCGCTCCAGACCCTTAAGGCCTTCTTGGGTAAATAACATAAAGCGATTGCCGATGAAAGCAGACGACAGAGTTTCAAAGAAAGTCTTCATCCTCAGCATTATCTTAGCCATAATTGCCGTAGGTGTAGGGGGAGTTGCCCTCTACCTCGAAGAATACACCATCGCCGTGGGGATGCTGTTTGTCCTCGTTTTGCAGGCGCACAACATCATTCAGTACAAGCAACAGCATGGGGAATAAGCGGCAGACAGGTATCTATTCAGGTTCGTTCAACCCGGTTCATATCGGTCATTTGGCATTGGCGAACTGGCTTTGCGAATTCACGGAACTTGAAGAAATCTGGTTTGTTGTTTCTCCCCACAACCCGTTCAAACAGCGGGGCGGCCTGCTCGACGACGCTTTCCGCCTGCACTTGGTAGAAAAGGCCATTGGGGCATATCCTCATTTCAAGGCCAGCGACTTTGAGTTCCACCTGCCCCGCCCCTCCTATACCATCGATACCCTTAATGCCCTGCAAGCCTCTTATCCCGACCGGGAATTCCATCTGATTATCGGGGCAGACAACTGGCAGAAATTCCCCCAATGGAAAGAATCGGCAACCATTCTCGAACGGTATCATGTGATTGTCTATCCCCGTCCGGCCTACCCTATTCCGGGAACGCCGCTCCCGCCCCACGTCCGGGTGGTCCAGGCTCCCGTCCTCGAGATTTCCTCTTCCTTCATCCGCGAGTCTCTCTGTGCGGATAAAGACGTCCGTTTCTTCCTGCCCGAAGCGGTCTGGCCCGAAATTCCCGAGCTCAAGCGCAGGCTGCAACTGACAAATCCCGGATGAGTTCCGGAAGAGCGTCCGAAAACACCTTGAAAATACTATTTTATAAACGTTTGAAAGCAAACCGCTTACGGCCGTGCGTGAATTTTTGGGACAACAAGCGTGAATTTTTGGGACAACAAGTGCTTCGAAATCCATCGTTATAATCTTTCCAATCGTTACATTTGCAGCCATAGATCTGACTTA
>CALVFH010000110.1 GCA_944326775.1 uncultured Parabacteroides sp. | reverse complement strand
CGCTGTTGGCAGAGGTGGAAGCTGAAGATGCCATTGCCAAGGAAACACGCAAGAACATATCCGGCCTCTCGTACCGCTTGATGCCTTCCGACAAGTGGAACCTCTCCGTTTTCGGGAAATATTACCACCAGTTTGTTGCGGGGCCGATGGCCGAAGATGCCACCCAAAGTAATTATATCCGTTCCTCGCGCACGGTCAGCTCGATGGGCTATGGTGTGGCGGGCACCTATTTCGTTCTGCCGGAATTGCAAGCCAAACTTTCGTATGAAAAAGCTTATCGGCTACCTACCATCGAAGAAATGTTCGGTGATGAAGATTTGGAGATGGGCGACCTTTCCATTCGTCCGGAAAACAGCGATAACGTAAACCTCAACCTGAGTTACAACAAGTCTTTCGGCAAGCATTCGCTCTATCTGGAAGGAGGTTTTGTCTATCGCAACACGAAGGATTATATCCAGCGCAATATCACCGACCTGAGCGGTGGAAAGGAAGGGGCTACCTACGTAAACTATGGGAAAGTGGAAACCAAAGGCTTCAACCTCTCGCTTCGTTACGGATTCTCGAATTGGTTGAGCCTCGGCGGCAATTTCACGCAGATGGATGTCCGCGACAAGCAGCGCATGCAAATCGGAACAACCACCGCGAATCTGGCCTACGGCGCACGGATGCCGAACGTTCCCTATCAGTTTGCCGACATGGATGTCTCTCTTTTCTGGCACAATCTATTCAGGAAGGGCAATACGCTCACACTGACGTATGATAACCAGTATCTGCACAGCTTCTCGTATTATTCGGAGGTTATCGGGAGCAGTAGCGACGAATATATGGTTCCGAACCAGTTCTCGCACAACCTGACACTCTCTTACAGTCTGGCTAACGGCCGCTACAACTTCTCGGTGGAGTGCCGCAACTTTACCGACGAAGACCTTTATGATAATTTCAGCCTCCAGAAAGCCGGCCGGGCGTTCTATGGCAAGGTGCGTGTCTATTTCGGCAATTAAAACAGATTTTTTACTAATAAATATAGTACCAACTATTTAAAACAGCTTATCACAATGAAAAGAAATTACTTTTTGGCAGCGCTTCCTTTAGTGGCTTGCTGCTTGTTCTCGGCTTGCAGTGAAGATGACCCTATCAACGGGGGCGGAAGCGATAGCGGAACTGACAACGGAAACGAACCGACCCCGACGGAAGAAGCTTTCTCCCGCTACGTGGTCGCTACCTCTACGACGGCATCGGGCAACACCTCTTATACGTTGCTGACCTCCACCTCGCTCGATGAGGGGACAATCTCCTCGGTCAACAACGGTCTTACGAACGACGGGGCTACGCAATGGATTTTCTTCAACGAGAAATATCTCTACGCCTTGAATTACCATCAGGGAAATGCCGGTACCACGGCTTCTTATATCCTGAATGCCGACAGCGCCCTGGAGAAACGCGCGATGGAATACAACGTCCGCCGCTTCACGACCTACGGCACCGTCGGGGAATATATCATGACAACTTCTACAGGCGACGGACCGACCGAATGGGCCGACGCCAACGGCTATGTCCCTCAGTCTTTCCTGATTTCCTATCTCGATGTGGAAGCCGAGGAATATTCAACCAACGACACGAAGAACGAGGCTTATCTCTCGGAAAATTTCCTGGGCAACGGGGAGTATGTTACGCTTTCCGGCCTGCTGGAACATGATGGCAAGATCGTTTCCGCCGCTGTTCCCATGGGTTTGAGCCAATACGGTTGCATGCAGAAGAACGACGACGGCAGCTATAAATGGGTCGTTTCCGGCAACGAGGATTTAATCAAGACGGAAAGTGGCGGCTCGGGCAGCGGTGCCTACGAAAAAGACGAATTGCAGTGGACGCAATATCCGAACGAATGTTGGGTGGCTATCTTCGACGACGAGACGCTGACTTCCAAGAAACTGATTCGCACGGACAAGATCAGCTATGCCGCCGGCCGCAACCGCTCGCAATATTACCAGATGGTTTGGGAAGCCGGCAATGGCGATATTTATGTCTTCTCCCCGTCTTATGCCAAGACCATGAGCGACGTGCGCCAGCAGACGACGTTGCCCGCCGGCGTCGTGCGCATTCCCAGCGGAACCGAGGATTTCGACGACTACTATTGCAATATTGAGGCGCAGAGCAACGGTTGCAGCTTCCTCCGCGTCTGGCCCGTGGCGAACGATTACTTCCTGATGCTGATGTACGACCGTCCGCTGACGGAAACCGGCTATGCCGCTACCCAGATGGCAATTTTCAAGGCGGAAGACCAGCAACTGACCTACGTCACGGGCTTGCCCTCCTCGGTGAGCAGTTTCGGCAACACGCCTTATGTAGAGAATGGCATCGCCTACGTCGCCGTTACCGTGAGCGACGGCAATCCGGCCATCTATGCCATCGACCCCACTACCGCCGTGGCTACGAAGGGCCTGGAAGTGAGCGCGACGCAAATCACCGGTGTAGGCAAACTGACTTATAACCCTCTCCAGTAATGCGCAGACTTTTTCATCAGATTCATCTTTGGATTTCCCTCCCGTTGGGCATCTTTTTCTCCGTGATTTGCCTGACGGGGGCTATCCTGGTCTTCGAAGACGAGACGCTCCAGCTCCTCAACCCCGAAGCGGACCTTTCCGCGATGAAGAAACACGACCCGGCCAAGCGCGAGCTCCGGGGCTATTCATTTTTCCAGACGACGCTCCGCCTGCACCGCTGGTTCCTCGACGCTCCGGCGAAGAAAGGCGACCGCACGGTGGGAAAAGAGGTGGTCGGCTACAGCACGATGGCGATGGGCGTGGTTCTCCTGAGCGGCGTGGTCGTCTGGTGGCCGCGGAGCCGGAGGGCGTTGAAAAACCGCCTCTCCGTGACGGGTTCGAAAGGCTGGTGGCGTTTCTTTTACGACAGCCATGTGTCCATCGGCTTCTACGCGACGCTTTTCCTGCTCGTGATGGTGCTGACGGGCCTCACCTGGTCCTTCTCCTGGTGGCGCGAGGCGTTTTGGAACATTTTCGACTTCGTTCCCCCTGAGGGCCGCAAGCGTTTCCTCTATTCGCTGCACACCGGCGCCTGGGGCGGGCTGCCATCCCGCGTGGTTTACTTCCTCGCCGCCCTTGTAGGGGCGTTGCTCCCGCTGACAGGCTATTATTTGTGGTTCCGGAAGCGGAAAAAATAAATTTTTTGCCCAAACGGTTCTGTTTGGGTAAATTTTTCCCCGGAAATTTATCCGCACGTTCCCGCTGGATAAATTTCCGGGGAAATTTTTATCCTCACAGTCCCGCTGGATAAATTTTAAGGAAAAATTTTATCCTCACGTCCCGTATGGGTAAATTTCAAGGAAAAAATTTATCCGCGCAGTCCCGCTGGGTAAATTTCAAGGGAAAAATTTATCCTCACGTCCCGTATGGATAAATTTCCAATCGATTCTTTCTCCAAAAATCAAAATCGAAGGCGGAAAATCCGGGAGAAAAGCCCGAGAAAAGCGGGGGAACTCGTTTCTCGCGCCGTCTTTTTCCGTATATTTGTCGGCAGATAAATTTTAAATGGATGCGATATGAAACGACGTGAATGGATTCGTAACGTGGCCGGACTGGGCTTGCTGCTGGCAGCGGGACCGATAGACCGGGCAGTTTGGGCTTCGGAACTTTCGGAGCCGGAGAAAGTGAAGACGCTGACGCTCTCGGGCGTGAAGATGACGTGGATTCAAGACAATCCGAAGGAACGCCGGATGCCGAACAAGATTTTTTCGGGTGCCGACAGCCGCGTGATCGACGAGCTTTCGCCCGAAGGCGGCGCATTGGCCACGGTGAGCTGTTTCCTGATGCAGAAAGACGGGAAGACGGCGCTTTTTGACACGGCCAACGGCAATGCCGACAGCTTGCTCTTGCCGGCGCTCGAAGGTTTGGGCGTGAAACCGGCCGACATCGACTATCTTTTCCTGACGCATTTCCACGGCGACCATATCGGCGGCATGATGCGCGACGGCAAGGCGGTCTTTCCCCGCGCCGAAGTCTATGCCGCAAAGACGGAATACGACGGCTGGATGGCGATGGAAGGCGAGCGGAAAGAGCTGGTCGCCACCACGATGAAGGCCTACGAAGACCGGCTGCATCTCTTTGCGTTCGGCGAGGAATTGCCTTGCGGCATCGAGCCGATGGATGCGTCGGGGCATACGCCCGGGCATACGGTCTATCGCGTGGGGGATTTCCTCGTAATCGGCGATTTGATGCACGGCGCGGCCATCCAGTTGAAGCGCCCCGAGGTCTGCGCCTCGTTCGACATGGACCAGCCCAAGGCGGTGGCTGCGCGAAAGAAATATCTGGCCTACGCCAAAGAAAACCAACTGACGATGGCGGGGATGCACTTGCCGCCGCCCGCGTTCCTGAAACTGTGATTTTTCCCGTTCGATATGAGAAGATACATTCTTTTTTGCCTCGTCGTGCTGCAGGCCTTGCTTGCCTGGCCTGCGCCGCTGAGCAAAGAGGCGCGGATCAGCTTGCTGACGAGTTCGCCGTATGAGGCCGAGGTGTTTACGGTCTATGGACACGCTGCCCTGCGAGTTTGCGACCCGGTGCAGAAGTTCGACGTTGTGTTCAACTACGGCATGTTCAGTTTCGACAAGCCGTTTTTTATTTACCGCTTCGTGAAGGGCGAAACCGACTACATGCTGGGGGTTACGCCCTTTTCGCATTACCAGATTGAGTACCAGATGAGGGGCAGCACCGTCACGGAGCAAATCCTCGACCTCACGCCGGAGGAACGCGAGACCGTCTGGCAGGCGTTGGTAGAAAATGCCCAGCCGGAAAACCGCGTCTATCGGTATAATTTCTTCTTCGATAATTGTGCGACGCGCCCGGCGAAAATCATTGAGGAAAACGTGCAGGGGCATGTGGATTATACCGGCTGGACTCCCGAACGGCAGACCTTCCGCGAGATGATTAATTATTGTACGCGCAACAAGCCGTGGCTGACATTCGGCTGCGACCTGGTCCTGGGAATGCCGACCGACCGTGTCGCGACGCCGCACGAGATGCTTTTCCTGCCGGGCTACCTGGCTGCGGCTGTCCGCGCGGCGAAAATCGTCGATGAGAGCGGCAATGCCCGTCCCCTGGTTGCCCGGACGGAGGTCTATCCGTCGGAGCCGGAAGACGTGGAGCCGACGCTGTTTACACCTGTGGTGGCGGCGTGGCTCGTATTGCTGGCGGTTCTTTGGGTTTCTTTTTGGGAAATTAAAAACCGGAAGTCGGCGGGATGGTTCGACGGCGTCTTGTTTACCGTGGCAGGGCTGGCGGGCTGCATTCTCTTCTTTTTGAGCTTTATATCGGAGCATCCGAGCATTTTTCCGAACTGGAATTTGCTCTGGCTTCATCCGTTTCACTTGCTTTCGCCCGTATTCTTTTGCGTAAAAAATCGCGTAAGAGCTTTTTATTACTATCATTTTATTAACTTTGTGCCGCTTTTAGCCGCTTTGGTGGGCTGGATTTTCGTTCCCCAGCATCTGAATATTGCCTTTATTCCGTTGATAATTAGTCTACTCGTTCGGAGCGGAATGATTGTCTGGCAAGGAAGACGGGCCGGCAGGCAATAACTGAAACGAATAGCATAAACAAATTGATGGATAAGAAAGTACGGAAAATATTGTCATCGCTGATTGCGATTTTGGCAGCGACCAACCTGGAGGCGCAGCAACAGGCGCCGCGGCTGGTGGTTTGCATCACGGTCGATCAGCTCAGGGGCGATTACATCGAGTACTTTTACAATACGTTTGGCGAACGCGGCTTCAAACGGTTGATGAACGATGGCCTGGTTTATAAGAATGTCCGCTTCGAGTTTTCGAATGTGGAAGAGGCCAGCGCTTTCGCCACGCTCTTTTCCGGATCGAATCCTTGCTTCTCGGGCATTACCGGAAACAATAAATATGATTTCGAACACGGACGGGAATTGCCTATCCTGAACGACCCGGCTTATCTTGGCAATTATACCCGCGATAATTATTCTCCCAACGCACTGATCAGCTCGACGATTGGCGACGAACTGAAGATTGCCTCCAAAGGCCGGAGCGATGTGTACGCGATTGCACCTAATCCGCAGAGTGCGATTCTCTCGGCCGGACATGCGGCGAATGGTGCCTTCTGGATAGACGACCAGAATGGAAAGTGGGCGACGACGACTTATTATAATACGGTGCCGTGGTATGTTGACCGCTACAACAGTGGCAACGAATCGCTCTCGGCGCGGTTGCAGCAGATGGTCTGGACGCCGTCGCTTCCGATGGAGCGTTACAATGCGTTCCCGTATGTCTTGGATGAAGTGCCTTTCCGCTACACGTTTAGCGAGAACGACCGCTATTGTTATGAGAATCTGAAGACGACTCCGTTTGTCAATAAGGAAATTAATCGCTTGGCGCTGCAATTCCTTGAATATGCAGGCTTCGGAACGCGCAGTTGCCCGGATATGCTGTCGGTAACTTATTATGCCGGCAATTATCGGGGCAATATGAATAAGGAATACACGCGGGAGATTCAGGATACGTATTACCAGCTCGACCAGGATATTGCGAAGTTGCTCGATACGATAGACAAGAAGGTGGGTTTGAACCGGACGCTGGTGGTTTTCACGGGTTCTGGATATTACAAGAGTGAGGAAGAATATGGCGAGGGCTTGCATATCAACCGCGGGGAGTTCCATCCGAAGCGTTGTGTCGCCCTCCTGAATATGTATCTGATGGCGCTCTATGGCCAGCAGACCCAGTGGGTGACGGGTTATTACAATAATCAGATTTACCTGAACCGCAAGGCTATCGAGGATGCGAAAATGGATCTTGCAACCATCCAGCAGAAGGCAGCGGATTTTGTCCAGGAGTTCAGCGGCGTACAGGCGGTTACCACGGGGCATGCGCTCCAGACAGGCGACTGGAATGAAAGTACGGCTGCATTCCGCCACGGGACGCATCATCTGGGCCGGGGAGACCTGATTATCGAACTGCAGCCGGGCTGGCAACTGAATAACGACGATGCCAAGGAGAAAGTCAAGGTTATCCGCAATAATGCAACGATTACGCCTCTTATATTTTTAGGAAACGGAGTTAAGCCGGAACGCATCTACCGCGAAGTGAAGGCAACTGAAGTAGCTCCGTCTGTTACATATGTTCTTCGAATCCGACCGCCGAATGCTTCTCAATCCATGCCCTTACAGGAACTGATGACAAATACGCTGGTTCCTTCCAAATAAAACGAGAAGAAAATATCATAAACAAAACGTAGAATAATAAAAATAAAATATACAATGGGATTTAATGAATTCATGACGAAGTTGTTCGGCAACAAGTCGCAGCGTGACTTGAAGGAAATCACGCCTTACGTAGAAAAAATCAAAGCCGTTTATCCGTCCATTCAGGCGCTCTCGAACGATGAGTTGCGTGCGAAAACCGACGAGATCAAACAGCGTATCCAAGATTATGTTGCCGACGAACGGGCTAAGGTAAACCAACTCCGTGCAGGTATCGAAGACAAAGAACTGGAAGAACGTGAAGCTATCTGGGCAGAAGTCGATAAGATTGAAAAGACTATTACTGACAAGATGGAAGTGGTCCTGGAGGAATCCTTGCCTGAAGCTTTTGCAATCATGAAAGATACGGCCCGCCGTTTCGCCGAAAATACGGAAGTGGTTGTAACCGCCAACGATTTCGACCGCCAACTGGCTACCCGCTTTGATTTTGTGCGTATCGAGGGCGATAAAGCTATTTATGCCAACCACTGGATGGCGGGAGGTAGCGAAATCACTTGGAACATGGTTCACTACGACGTGCAGCTCTTCGGTGGAGTGGTGCTTCATAAAGGAAAGATTGCTGAGATGGCAACCGGTGAAGGTAAAACCTTGGTAGCAACCTTGCCGGTCTTCCTGAATGCCTTGACTCGTAATGGGGTGCATGTCGTTACGGTGAATGATTATTTGTCGAAGCGTGACTCGGAATGGATGGGTCCGCTCTATATGTTCCATGGTTTGTCGGTCGATTGTATCGATAAACATCAGCCGAACTCGGAAGGACGCCGCCGCGCTTACAATGCCGACATTACTTTCGGTACGAACAATGAGTTCGGTTTCGACTACCTGCGTGACAATATGGCAACCAATCCGCGCGATCTGGTACAGCGCCAGCACAATTACGCCATTGTCGATGAGGTCGATTCCGTGTTGATTGACGATGCCCGTACTCCGTTGATTATCTCCGGTCCGGTTCCTCGCGGCGACCAGCAGTTGTTCGAGGTTTTCCGTCCGAATGTGGAAGTGGTGGTCAATGCCCAGCGCAATCTCTGCTCCCAGTTGCTGATCGAGGCCAAGAAAAAGATGGCCAGTGACGATCCGAAGGTCGTGGAAGAAGGTACCGTCCAGCTCTACCGCTCGTTCAAGGGTTATCCGCGTAATAAGGCGTTGATTAAGTTCTTGAGCGAAAAGAGTATCAAAGCTCAGATGCTGA
>CALVFH010000109.1 GCA_944326775.1 uncultured Parabacteroides sp. | reverse complement strand
GTGCAGATGGCCGTACTGTAGCGGATTTCCCTTACATTTGCCCTGCGATGGAAGAATATTATTTTGATGATAAGGAATTGGGGCGGGTCGTCATCCGCAGGCACAGCCGCGCCCGCCGCTATTCCATCCGGATTTCGGAGGGGAAAGTGTGGGGCGTGATGCCCCTGCATGGCGATATGGATCGGATGATTGCCTTTATCCTGGCCAATCGCGGGCGCATCAAGCTTTCGCTGGAGAGGCACCGCGCAAGGCAGCCTGAAGGTTTTTCGGAGGCGACGCAACTGGAGACGGCTTCGTTTCGGCTGCGCATCGTGCGGACGGAGCGGGAAAATTTCTATATGTCCCTTCGTGACGGGGTGCTGCAGGTGGCTTGTCCCCAGGCGACGGATTTTGGCGATGCGCAGGTGCAGGATTTGCTTCGGAATATGCTGGAAAGCGCCTTGCGGCACGAGGCGAAACGTCTGCTGCCCGGCCGGTTGGAGGCGTTGGCCCGCAAACATGGTTTCCGCTACGCTGCCGTCCGCATCAACAGTAGCCGCGGACGCTGGGGAAGCTGCTCGGACGGGCGGAACATCAACCTCTCCCTCTGGCTGATGCTGATGCCCTGGCCGCTGATTGACTACGTTTTGCTGCATGAATTGTGCCACACCCGCGAGATGAACCACAGCCCCCGGTTCTGGGCTTTGATGGACCGGGTGACGGGCGGACAGGCCCGGGCTTTGCGCGAGGCGACGCGGAAATACAAACCGCTGTGAAGGCAAACGGCCTACTGGGCCAGCGAGAAGCGGAGGCTGATGCCGTAATTGCTGTTCGACGTCGGATAAGACGCGCTGGAGACGAGCGGCGTGTTGATTTGCAAATCGTAGAAGGCGCGTATCGTCAGGGCACGGCTCAATCCGTAGTCGGCCGAGAACTGGATGGTCTTGGCAAGGTTGCCGCTGGTGGCCTGCGAGAAGTTGTCTTCTATCTTACGGATAACGGACTGCATCTTGCGGAAGGAGAAGTCGAGGTTAACCGTCAGGTCGTTGCTGAAATTCTCTGTTTTCTTCGTACCCAGCACTTTGTTGAACTCCGTAAACTTGTAGCCCAGTCCGATAACGAATTCGTTGGTGCGCGATTCGACGAGCTGGTAGGAAGAAACGTTGAGGTTCAGGTTGCGGGTCGTGCGGTATTCCACCTTACCGGTGACGTTGTTGAGCATGGTCGCATCGACGCCCAGCAGCGGGCTGAAGCCTTCGGTAATGCTTACGGCGGAGATGTCGTAAGGCGAAGAGGGCGTCGGATTGCCCGTCAGGACATTGCGGACATAGCCTAATCCGTCTTGCCCGGCATCTACCCAGTTCAGGAAAGATGAGAAGGAACCCACGCTATAGGAACAGCGGTATTGATGACTCAATGTGAGGTTCTTGAAATACTTCTTGAAGAAGGGCAACTGCATCAGGCCGGTATAAGTGATGCTCCAGTTGGGCAGCAGACTCTTTACCGAGGGGAACGGCGTAAGACCGATCTTGTCTGGATCCTTGCCGGTATAGGCGGCGAGGAAGGCGGGGATCAGCACATCCGCCGAGTTGAGGCTGACGCTTCCGTTGTTCGGATTGTATGGCTGTCCCGAGAAGACATGGCCTTGCATGAAGCCCGTCGAAGGGTATCGCGTGCCGGCATAGGCGGCTTCCAAGCGTGTCGCAATGTTTTGCCGGTAGGACAGGAACTTGTCGAAGACGGACGAAGCGTAGTTGTTGGCTGCATTTCCCATTCCGCCGAAGGCGCTACCCAAGGCGATGGTGGTCATGGTGAAGTTTCCGCCGTAAGTCTCCGGTGAGCCGTCGTACATGAACTGGATCTCGGTGTTGCGCGTATCGACGCGGTTGGCCGTGAGGTCGATTTTCAGGCCGGGAATCGGTTCAAGCGTGGCGCGGATGTTCAGGTTCTTCGCGTTGTTGATGATTGCCGGCTCGATGTTCGTATCCGAATTCTTGATCAGCCATCCTTTCTCGTCGGCTTCATCGATGTAACGTCTGCTGACACCGCCGAAGGCAAAGCCCAGGCCAGGCGCCATGCCGATGGAGGTGCGCGACTGCCCGAAAATATCGCCGACCTCGGGGATGAAGCCCGGGAGCATCATTCCGTCGCTCATGGTATATTGGATGTTGACACGGCGCAACATCATGAGGAAGCGCGTGCTGTATTCCAATATTTTGTTCTTCCGGTCTTCGCTCTCTGACGGACCCGGATAGATGGTCAGCTTCAGATGGGCGGTATCGCGCGTCGTGATTTCCACCTGGGCGAGGTTGATTGGCTTGTATTTAATCTTGTAAGTCTTTCCATCAGCCCCTTTGGCGGTGATGTGTACCTTGCGGGAGAGCATGTTGTGCTGGACGACGACGTTGCTGTCCGGACTGAGGACGATGTCCTTTTCCACTTTCCGTTGCCGGCGTCGTTTCTCCTGTTCCTTTTGCCGCTGGTTGTTGCGGGAGGAGTTGCGGGCCGAAGCGTTGAACTTCTGGTTGATTTTCTTGAGGTACGGATTCTTGTTGTATAAAGCTTGGAAATTGAAAGCTCCCTGCCAATCGAACTGGCGCTGATTCTTGATGGTATTTCCAATCTGCACATCGCCGTCGATTTCCGCCCCGCGGTCCCAGTTGTAGGAAGCATTGTAGGAGGCCGAGCTATTTACCCAATCCAGAACAGGGATATGCTGGAAGGGAAGGTTCCAGGTTACATTGAACTGCTGGTCATATTTCAGCGGAGTTCCTAAGTCGCGTATGCTTTGCTTGACAGAGTCTTTCCACACCTGGTATCCGTCGGGATTCAGCTCTTTATTGACTTGTACATGCGGCTCTTCGATGCGGGCGTTTGTTCCCGAGGTGAATTGCATGCTCAGGTTGTTGGTGAAATCCCAGCGGAGACTGAATGCGCGATCCCAGTAGAACTCTTGGCTGAAGGAAACCGGGATCTTGTTCTGGCTGCCGTCGTTGCTTAAATCGCGGAGCTGGATTTCGTAATAGTTGCGCATCATGGCCGTCTGGAAACTGATATTCGACGGGACATAGTTTAGCGAGAACTGTTTCAGATAACGGGTATAGCCATCGTTCCGCTTCATCTTTTCGAACGGACGGAACGGACGGACATACGGCGTATAGGTATAGGAGAAGCTACCCTGCCAGTCCTTGGTAGTTTCATAGGCTGTTTCCGGATCTTTCGAGCTGTTTTCGCTATAGGCATAACTCAGCGAGAAGTTGGCCGGATCCCAAGGCATCGGATTCTTGCTTCTCAAGTCAACCCGTACGTTGTTGAAGGAAATACTCTTGATGGTTGTCCGGTCGATAGACATTTCCTTGATGGAATCCCGCTCTGCATTCGTAGTTGCATTATCCAGCGCATCTTGCAGTCTGACATCTTGATCCAGCGGGTTGTATTTGGGCGTAGTGGTCTCTTGTGAAAAAGCATAGTAGAACGGGATGCTTACTTTGGCTTTTTCAGGAAAGAACTTACCCAGTTCAAGCGCTGTGGAGACATTGAACTGCGTATAATCATCGAGACGGCGTTCGTTGACAGATTGGTCCAGCGCACCAAAGCCTGCGGTTTCGATACGGCCTGCGGCATTGACTGTACCCAAGTCTGACAACACGAGGTTGAGATTGGCATTGGCAGCCCAACCCCCTTCTTCGTTAAAGTCGCTGAGGCGAAGTTCATTTGCCCATACTTCGGCGCTCTTCACATCTTTGCCCTTGTTGCGGACACCAATCATGATTACTTTTACTTCGGCCAAGGACGGGTTACCTTTCACGCTAACCATGTTGCGGTTCTTTTCCGGCGATTCTTCGTCGTAACCGGAATAGACGGTCTGGTATGAAACGCCTGATTGTCCTTCTTGTTTAGCCCGGTTGCGTTTCAGCTTGATGTTCGTCAGGGTTTCGAGATTGATGTCCATCATGTTTTCGCTTGGCCATACGATCTCCTGATCTCTGGAATTATCGGACGAATACCGTCCTTCCGGAGTAATTTGGAGAGGAACGGAATATTCATAATAATTATTTGTATAGTCTGAGCCTAAACGGATGAAAGCCCATAAGTCCCCATTCGTTAGGTTGGTCACGTCGTTGATAAAGGCTTCTGCATGGGTGAACAGTTGCAGACGTCCGTATTGGCGCAGGTCGTAGTTCGTTGTTTTATATACGGCCACGGCATCCTGAGCCCCGAGGTTGGTAATCTTCATCGACAAGGCCTGTTCGTTCTGTTGGCGGAGCTGAGGTTGGCTCGGGTCGCGCATACGGGTTACCCCTGGAGGCAATACGTAGTTGACTGGTGTTTTATCGGCATTTTCTTCAATATTGACAGTCGAAACTTCCATTGTGGCTGCGGGTACCGGAGCTGCGTTATCTTCCAGCAAGGTGCGTTCATACGTTCTCCAGTCGCCACGAACCAGTTCAAATGAGCCGAAGCGTAATACCGTAGAATCGACAAAGTTTGTCAGATACATACGCATGAAGCGAATGGATTTGTAGTCGTTGATTGAGCCGATTTTCCGGTCGTATTGCTTTATAGGAATTTTGAACTGATACCAGTTTACGGTTTCTGTCTGGCCATTGGCCAGGCGGACAGAAGAAGTCTGAATATTCACGATGTTGTTGACTCCTACCTTCATGTCTGCTGGGCGGATGGAGACTTTGTACTCGTAATATTTCTCGTTTTTGTTTAGTGTATTATCCTGATTCAAGTCTTCCACATCCGGAACCGTTTTGGACGCCGTGCTGTAGCTTTCGGTTGATTCTTCCGAGTTCCCTTCCGTCCCGTTGTATCGTTTGTATCGCTCAAGAATGCTCAGTCTTTTCTCGTCATAATCTGAGCCTCGGAAATAATGAAATTTATCTCCGGACGGGTTATTCAGAACTGACAAAGGATCACTTTCCATTTCCGCGATGGTGGCTGCCGACAGACGTGGACGTAACTCTTCGAGGAACTGCTGGTAGGTAGGGAATGTCAATTCCTCGGTAGAAGACAGACCGTTCAGTCCGACATCCTGGAGTGATCGTGCCCCAGCTGTGTTGTCGAAAGCATAGACAGTACTTTGCTTCAAGGGAACTTTACCCCAAACGGTCGTATCTACCTGCGACATATCTCCGTCGATAGGTAATCCGTTTTCAAAGAATTTCTTTTCGTCCTTCAGGATATCTTCCGAAATCTCTCCTAAATTGAAATACAAATCGCCTCCTTGTGAATTCTTGTCATAGATAAACGGATCGAGCAGCCAGAATTCGATGTATTCGATGTTGGCTGTTTCAAAATCTACCTGGTCGAGCTTACGCATCATACCTCCCCACCGTCGTTCCGGATTCATCAAAGTTCCGTCGGAATTGACATTGACCGCATCAAGGTTGTACGGACCGCGTTCTTTCGGATAGTAGGCCACATTCAGGACGGAAAGCAGGTTGTCTTCATTGTACAACTGTTCCCGGTTCGGGAACAACTCTTCCATTTGCACGGCGCGTACATAATGGTTCGACAAGTCTTCATCCGTAATGTGTGAAGGCAGTGAACGGGAATTCCGGCGTGTAAAAATACCGTCGATGGTGTACCAGGCTAACAGAGAGCGGTTCTTTCCATAATCCACATTATTGACTTTGGCTGCCTCCGGGAACAAAGCTCCGGCTGTATCGTCATAGGGGGTACTGGCCAGATTCCAGGCATAAGGATTGAGCAGGTCGAAGCCACTTTGTGTGGATTCGAAGTCATCGAGATAGGAATACTCTCCGGAATATTCATTTTCGTAATGCCCCGCAATCAGGTGGGCAAATTCGGCATTGAATGCGATTTGGCTCGGCTTGGTCAGCGTCAGCAGCGGGAGTTTGTCGAGCATGTTTGTCAGCCATTGGCTCTCGCCTTTATAGGAAGCATTCAGACCCCAAAGTGTGTTCTTTACAGATTCCTCGCCAAAGGCAGTCTTGGTGGTAAGCGGCATCTCCGACATATGCATGACCGTTGCGCCCATATTGAAATTCGGCGTAAACTGGTAGTTCAGGTCCAAGCCCATGACTGTTTTGCGCTGCATGCTGTAGGTCGATTGGTTTTCTAATGAGACGCTGACCGGTGTGCCGCTGGAGATGATACTTTCGTTCAAGATGGTTACTCGTCCGGAAGCATAATCGACGGTATAGTCCACATTTTCGGTCAGGGTGGCACCTCCTGCTGTAACCTTTACGGAACCGCGGGCTACATTCGTTGCTCCTAAGTCGATTTCGGCGCCTGAAGAGGCCTTATATTCCCCTCGGAGAATGAACTTGTTCTTTTCAGCAATCTGCCGGGCATAGGTTAAAGTCGTGTCATACAGTTCTTGATAGACATACTTGTCGGCAATGATGTCGTTTCCAATCTTTTCACGCAGATATGAACCGAAGGGCTCTACTACCGGGAAGATAATGCGTCCGTTCTCCGGCAGGATGGTGTAACCTTCCACAAAATCGAAGAATCCGTCCGGATTGGACTCATTGTTCTGGTCCAAACGGTCCAGGTTCATCACGCGGAGCAGGATTTCATCTTTGACATTCCCTTCCGAGAGGTAATTGACATATGTACCTGTCGTGTCGCTTTGGTAAAGGATGTTCAGGCGGAACTTTTCTTTTTGTACGGAATAGGCTCCCAAGGAATAGACGTTCTTCATCATCAGGTCCCAGAATGGCATACTTGGTGACATGTTGGTGCCTTTCAGCAACTTCACGTACAAGCATTGGGTCGTATTCTCTGAGTTGTCTGTGGAGAATTCACCTACCTGATAGACCTGTCCTCCGCTGGTATATTCAAAGGCTACCGCCAGCACTTCGTCTGCCTGCAGCTGTGTGTTCAGCGAGATGTAACCCAATTTTTCGTTCAGGGTATATTCCGATTCACTCAGGCGGCGTGCGCTTTCCACTTCTTCATAGTCGCGCCCTCCTTCCAGTGTTCCGCCTAAGGCTTGGGTGATGCGGCTGATATCGCGTGCATCCGGATAGTTGTTTACAATGGTCTGATAAAGCGTATTGGCTTCGTTACTCGGCAGGTCTCGGGAACCCGACGGAGTAAACATCGGGTTGCTGATATGCGTGTGTTCACCCAAATCGGCAAAGGCGACGATGTTGCGGGCTTCGTCGTAGTTGCTTTGCTTGTTGGTAATCCAGACTTCCACGCGGTTGATGCTTACACTTGAATTGACTAAGGGCAATGTGCGCATGGCACGGTCGTAGTTGTCGCGGAAATACTGGGATAGGAAGAAATGGCGGTTCTCGTCATATTGGTCAATGGTCAGTTCATACTCCTGTGTCTGTACTCCTCCCTTTGAACTTACCGTTTTCGATTCCGATTCCTGCTGGGCAAAAAGAGCGTTCACTCGCAGCTTTCCGAACTGGAGGTCTGCTTTCATACCGAACAAGGCTGCGCCACCATTAATCAACGAGTTGCTGGTGGTCATACTTACATTACCTGCCTCGATGGATTTGATGATTTCATCTTCTTCTCCGGTATAAGCCAGTTTCAGTTGCTTGGAATCGAAGTCAAACGACGTTTCGGTATTGTAGTTCATGTTGAAATTTACCTTGCTACCTACTGATGCCTGTACATTTAGCTGCACATTCTCATCGAAGTTGAAGAATGTCCGGCTTCTGGCACGTTCCGGCAGTGAGGGGTTATCGGTCTTATTGGTTTTCAGGCCGATGGTCAGTTCTGCCGAACCTTGTGTCTTCACCCGCACACCACCGGGGCCGAAGATGCGTTCTGCCGGTCCGATGTTGAACTGCATATCGGTCAGGTTGAACTTCTTGTTCACCTCCTTTTGATATTCTTCTTCGTTCTTTTGGCGGAAATAGGAACGGAGAGATTCCTGCATGCTATAGTCCTGGTATTCTTCCGGGGTGAGACTCATCGGGGTACCCAGTTCCATATCCCCGACCCGGGTGCGGACTATATACGTCCCCGTTTTCAAATCATATTCGATGCGGGTGGTTACATTTTCCGGATCCTTCAAGTCGGCGGGAGAATGTTTCAGCAAGTCGTTATATTCTTCTGGAATCGTTTTGTTTACCGGATAGCGTGTAACAATGGTATCTTCCTGTTGCATCGCCGGAACGGCCTCTACTTCGGGAAGCGTCCGGGTAAAGGCTGAATAGTCGGCATTAAGCGAAACTACGCCGCCGACCACTAATAGTAAACATAGTATGAAGATATATTTGAAGCGCATCTGTTTTTTCTAACTCTCCGATATATTGATTATAGGTTAAAGTCGTCTCAACCCTTCCTTCACTACTTTTTCTACGGCCATGCCGGGATTCTCTTTCAAGATGGCGGCGACAGCCTTTTGCGAGGCAGGCTTGGGGAATCCGAGCATCACTAAAGCGGCAATGGCTTCTTCGGCCACCTCTGAGGTGGATGTCAGTTGGCTGCCGGCTGCCGGTGTCCCGCTGGCCAGGCCTTCTATCTGTTTAACTTTGTTTTTTAAATCGACTACGATACGTTCGGCCGTTTTTACTCCGATGCCTTTTACGGTAGTTAGTGTCCGGTCGTCGCGTGTAGCAATGACGCGAATCAGTTCGGCGGGTTGTAGCGACGAAAGAATCATCCGCGCTGTGTTCGGTCCTACCCCCGATACGGAGGTGAGCATCAGGAACAGCTCCCGTTCTATCTTTTCGGCAAACCCGAA
>CALVFH010000108.1 GCA_944326775.1 uncultured Parabacteroides sp. | reverse complement strand
CTGTCCGGTAAGACACGTTCACCCGATAGGTTTTTCCACCGGCCTGAAGCCGGGCCACAAAAAAGCCCTTTTCCTTTTTATCGGCATGATGAATCACCTCGAAAGACGAAGGGGGGTTGAGCCGGAAGAAATCATCCAGCTTGGTCTTGGCTCCTGCCGTATTACAGCGTTGGGAGGTTTCTCCTTGCAGGGCCACATCCACTTCGGCATCCATACAAGCCGCCAAAGCTACTGCATTGCCTCCTTTCAAAGCGGTTGCAATTGTACTGATATCCGCCGCCCACGAATAGGCTGCGACGGCGCAGCAAAGCACCAAGGTTAGAACTATTCGTTTCATTGCTTTTCGTTTTAGTAAATCAGATGTGGCAAAGGTATGGATTTTTCTTGTAATTTCGCATCGGATTCTTTTATCCTGATTATTGATATGAAAATAACATTGCTCGTCATCGGAAAGACCGACGCGAAATACCTGATTGAGGCAATCGACGAATATAAGAACCGACTGGTCCACTACCTGCCTTTCGAAATGACAGTCCTGCCCGACATCAAGAACGTCCGCAACCTCAGCGAAGCTCAGCAGAAAGAACGGGAAGGCGAACAGATTCTGAAAGCACTTCAGCCGGGCGACTACCTGGTGCTGTTAGATGAAAACGGACGCGAATTTACTTCGGTCCAGTTTGCTTCCTACATTGACAAGAAGATGCAGACCGTCCCGAAGCGGCTGGTGTTCGTCATCGGCGGCCCTTATGGTTTCAGTGAAGCGGTCTATCGCAGCGCACAGGAGAAGATTTCCCTCAGCAAGATGACATTCTCGCATCAGATGGTCCGCCTGATTTTCGTTGAACAGATATACCGGGCCATGACGATTCTGAACAACGAGCCTTATCATCATGCCTGAGAAACAGACGAATCACTTAAATTGGATAATCATGAATATAGTTGTTTTAGATGCCTATTCCCTGAATCCGGGAGACCTTTCATGGGAGGCTCTCCAGACATTGGGCTCCTGCACGATTTACGACCGGACAGCTCCTGATGAAGTTTGCAAACGGGCGCAGGATGCCGACATCATCCTGACCAACAAAGTGGCCATCACCCGGGACTTGATGGACAGGCTGCCGCGACTGAAATACATCGGTGTGCTGGCTACCGGCTTCAATGTAATCGACACGGCCGCCGCAACCGAAAAGAATATTGTAGTCACCAACATCCCGGCCTACAGCACCTCATCGGTAGTGCAGATGGTCTTTGCCCACTTGCTGGCTACGGCCAACCGGGTAGAACACTATACGGCGGAATGCCGGGCGGGAGTATGGACCCGCAATCCGGATTTCACCTACTGGAATACGCCGCTGATTGAACTGGCCGGCAAAACGATGGGGATTGTCGGACTCGGTCATATCGGCATGGCGGTAGCCCGGGTCGCCCTGGCTTTCGGGATGCAAGTCATTGCCCTGACTTCCAAGAAAGCGGAAGCTCTGCCGTCAGGAATTACGC
Source organism: uncultured Parabacteroides sp. (assembly GCA_944326775.1). Lineage (GTDB taxonomy): Bacteria > Bacteroidota > Bacteroidia > Bacteroidales > Tannerellaceae > Parabacteroides. Next base: position 7,186 of record CALVFH010000108.1, on the reverse strand, counting down.
CGGTCGATAAGCCAACGCTCTTCCAACAAAGCGATGTCCTGACACTCCACTGCCCGCTGACTCCCGACACAACCCATCTGGTCAATGCCGCCACCTTGGCCTGGATGAAACCAACCGCCATCCTGATCAATACGGGACGCGGTCCGCTGGTCGATGAGGCGGCCCTGGCTACCGCGCTGAACGAAGGACGTATCCAGGCCGCAGGCGTCGATGTCTTATCGACCGAACCTCCCCGGGCAGACAACCCGCTGCTCTCGGCACGCAACTGCACCATCACGCCGCACATCGCCTGGGCAACCCTGGAAGCCCGCCAGCGTCTGATGGACATCGCCGTCGAAAACGTCAAAGGTTTCCTGGAAGGAAAGATTCAAAACAAAGTCAACTGATACGTCCCATATCGGACAAGACAAAAAGAGGCTGCCTCAACAACGTTGAGACAGCCTTCTTTCTTTTCCCTAAAAGGAGTTTAAATCTCATTTAAATCCCGTTTAAAAACCGACCTCCTGCCGACCCGTACGCAATCCTCTGCCGAGAGTACTCCAGTACTCCGCCGGAAATACTGCAGTACTCCGCCGGGAGTACTGGCCGGTCCTGCTGAGATGGTTTGGGATTATTCGTACCAGGAAGAATACATGTGGTAGTTCTTGGCTATCTTCTGGTTGATTTCCTTCGATTGCTCCGGATCTACCTTCTTCACGAATTTGGCCGGCACACCGGCATAAATGCTGCCCGGTTCGACAACCGTATGGCTCAATACGACCGCACCCGCCGCGATGATGGCACCTTCGCCAATCACGGCATGGTCGAGCACCACGGCACCCATCCCGATCAACGCTCCATGGCAAATTTTTGCCCCATGAATCGTTACGTTATGACCGATAGAAACATCATCGCCAATCTCGATAGTCGATTTTTCATACAGCGTATGCAACACCGAACCATCCTGGATATTCACGCCGTTCCCGATACGGATGGAATTGACATCGCCACGCAAAACCGCATTGAACCAGATGCTGCAACCTTCACCAATTTCCACATCACCAACAATCGTGGCATTATCTGCCAGGAATGTGTTTGCCCCGATTTTCGGAGTAAACCCTCTTACTGATTTTATTAAAGCCATTTCTTATAAAATTAAATTCACGTTACAAGTCAGGGAACCAACTCTTTCTGATAAATGAGAGACGACAGCAGCTGTCCGTTCTTCTGCGCCACGTTCCGGATAACGCCGCATCTCCGGTAGCCGCACTTTTCAACCATGTGGGCACTTGCCGCATTTCCGCCATCGATAATGGCCACGATATTCCGGTAACCATTCCGACGGATATCTTCCTCCAGCGCATCCATCGCCTGCGGTCCCAAACCGCGCCCCTCAAAACCGGGGGCCAGATAAACCGTAATCTCCACCGAAATCCGGTATGCCGGGCGCGTATTCCACGGATGGTAGAAGCAGAAGCCGGCGCGTTCTCCCGCATCGGTCCGGATAATAAACGAATGATAATGCGGATCGCCTACCGGGAGAAAAGTCCGTACTTCTTCCACATCGATGGGGTCGAAATAATAGACCACCATCGTATGGGCCGTAAAATAATTGTAAACATCGCGGACGAACGGCAAATCGTCTTCAACCAAAGGAACTAAAGTCATCGCTTAGATTTCCGCCGTCTTTTCTTTCAACCAAGCTTTCTCTTCTTCCGTCAGATGCGGACTTAATGTCTCGTAAACCTGCTGGTGGTATTTGTTCAACCAGGCATGTTCACGGGCAGACAGCATGGACGGAATCACCAGGCGCGTATCTATATAGCACAAGGTCAAGGTTTCGAAGCCCAGGAACGTACCGAACTCCGTCTCGCTATCCTTGCGGATCAGCACCATGTTTTCCGTACGGATACCATATTCGCCGGCACGATACATCGCCGGTTCGTCGCTCATCACCATGCCGGCTTCCAGAATAACCGGATTCTCCTCCATGCGGATGCTCTGCGGCCCTTCGTGTACGTTCAGGCAATGTCCGATTCCGTGGCAAGTCCCGTGCAGATAATTAATCCCGGCATCCCACAACGGTTTGCGGGCAAAGGCATCGACCAGGCAGCCGCGGATACCGGCAGGGAACTTGCATTTTGCAATCCCGATCGTTCCCTTCAAGGCGCGGGTAAAGTCTTTCTTCATCTGCTCCGTAGGTTCCGGGCAAAGTGCGATGGTACGCGTAATGTCGGTCGTCCCGTCCAGATATTGCGCCCCGCTGTCGAGCAGATAGAGGTTGTCCGGCTTCAATTCCACATCGGTTTCGGGCGTCGGCGAATAATGCACCACCGCCCCGTGAGGCCCGTAGCTGGAAATCGACGCGAAACTATCCATCACATAAAGCGGCTGCTCCGAACGCAACTCGGTCAGCTTGTGGCTGGCACTCAGCTCCGTCACCTTTTCTCCGGCAGCCATCATCTTTTCCAGCCAGAAATAGAATTTCGTCAGGGCAATTCCATCTTTCACCACGGCATTGCGGAATCCCTTGATTTCCGTTTCGTTCTTGATACTCTTCAGATGGTTGGCGGGCGAAATGCCATCGATAACCGTCGCTCCCTTCGGCAGCGCGTTATAGATCGCCATATTGGTCTTGCTCCGGTCCATGAAAACGCGGACATTTTCCGGCAAACGATTCAGATAGTCGAACACCTTGCCGTAGTCGGCCAGAATCCAGCCCTCTTTCTTCAGATGTTCGGCAATTTCAGCCGGAACTTTCTTGGGATTGATGAACAAAACACATTCCTTGTCCGATACAAACGCATAGCTGACAGCTACCGGGTTGTAGGAAACGTCCGTACCCCGGATATTGCAGGTCCACGCCACCTCGTCGAGGGCAGACAGGATTGTACAGTCGGCTCCTGCCTGATGCAGCATCCGGTTGATTTCCTCTATCTTGTCTTCCGAAGATTTCCCGCTCAAGGCCACCGGCATCTCGAAAATCGGAGCCTCGGGTACTGCCGGGCGGTCGCTCCAGATCGGGTCGATCAACGACAAGTCGCTATTCACCCCGATACCCTTTTTCTTCAAGTCCAGTTCGAGCGACTGGGCGTCGGCAAGGCTATAAGTCAGTCCGTTCAAGCCCACCGTATCCCCTTCGTTCAGTTCAGAAAGCAGGAACTGGGCAATGGAAGGAGTTCCCGGTATCATCAATTTGTATAAATCAATGCCCGTCCCTTCGAGCTGCATCTCCGCCTGCAGGAAATAGCGCGAGTCGGTCCAAAGCCCCGCCTTGTCCAGCGTCACGACCACCGTCCCACAGGAACCGGTGAAACCCGAAATCCATTCGCGGTATTTCCAGCACGCAGCCGGATATTCACTCATGTGCGGATCGGTCGTCGGAATGATATACGCCTGAATATTTTGCTCTTTCATAGCGCCCCGCAAGGCGGCAATACGTTCACAAATAGTTGTTTTCATAGTATTCTCCATTTTTATCGAATTTTGTTGCACAAACTTAGGGAAAATCTGTGGAATTACCGCCAAAAATCTTTGGAATTACAGGCGGGAAATCGACGACAGGGCTTCTCCGCCAGGAAATCGGCTGTCGTCAGCGACGACGGCACTTATCCGTCAGGAAATCGACTGTCGTCGGGTTACAACAGCACTTATCCTGCAGGAAAAGCACTGTCGTCGGCGACGACAATGAAAATCCGCCAGGAAATGCACTATCGTCGCTGACGACAGCCGATTTCCTGACGGAGAACTGAAATTGTCGGGTGACAGACACCCAAAAAAAAGCGGCACCCGGATTTTGGATGCCGCTTTCCTATATTCAAGCGATTGATTACTTGTTGTTACCAGCAGACAGCTTTTCTTTCAAAGCAGCCAGCTCTTCGATGTCACCCAGCGTTGTCTTTTCCAACGGAGCGTTCAGCACGTTTTCTTCCTTCTTGTGCTTAGCTCTCTTTTCAGCAGCAGCTTCTTTCTTGGCCTGCTTCTGTTCGTCTTCGAACACACGGCTGTGAGAAAGGATGATACGTTTAGCATCTTTGTTGAATTCGATCACCTTGAACGGCAGTTTTTCGTCAACCTGTGCCTGCGAACCGTCTTCCTTAACCAAGTGCTTCGGAGTAGCAAAACCTTCCACACCGTAAGGCAGGGCAACTACGGCACCCTTGTCGAGCATTTCGACGATTGTACCTTCGTGGATAGAACCTACCGTGAAGATGGTTTCGAATACATCCCAAGGATTTTCTTCGAGCTGCTTGTGACCCAAGCTCAGGCGACGGTTTTCCTTGTCGATTTCCAGTACCTGAACTTCGATATCAGCACCAATCTGAGTGAATTCAGACGGATGTTTGATCTTCTTCGTCCAAGAGAGGTCAGAAATGTGAATCAAACCGTCAACACCTTCTTCGATTTCAACAAACACACCAAAGTTTGTGAAGTTGCGAACCTTGGCCATGTGGCGAGAACCTACCGGGAAGCGTTCTTCGATGTTCTCCCATGGATCCGGTTTCAGCTGTTTGATACCCAAAGACATCTTGCGTTCTTCGCGGTCGAGTGTCAGGATGACAGCTTCTACTTCGTCGCCCACCTTCATGAAGTCCTGAGCTGAACGCAGGTGCTGAGTCCAAGACATTTCAGAAACGTGGATCAAACCTTCCACGCCCGGAGCGATTTCGATGAATGCACCGTAATCGGCCATCACAACGACTTTACCTTTCACCTTGTCGCCAACCTTCAAGTTCGGGTCGAGAGCGTCCCAAGGATGCGGAGTCAACTGCTTCAAGCCAAGAGCAATCCGTTTCTTTTCGTTGTCGAAGTCGAGGATAACCACGTTGATCTTCTGATCCAGATGAACGATTTCTTCCGGATGAGAAACGCGGCCCCAAGACAAGTCGGTGATATGGATCAAACCATCTACGCCGCCCAAGTCGATGAACACACCGTAAGAGGTGATATTCTTGACAGTACCTTCCAGTACCTGGCCTTTTTCCAATTTGGAAATGATATCTTTCTTCTGCTGTTCCAGTTCGGCTTCGATAAGCGCCTTGTGTGAAACAACCACGTTCTTGAATTCCTGATTGATCTTCACAATCTTGAATTCCATTGTCTTGCCAACGAATACATCGTAGTCGCGGATCGGCTTCACGTCGATCTGAGAACCCGGCAAGAAAGCTTCGATGCCGAATACATCGACAATCATACCGCCCTTCGTGCGGCACTTGATGTAACCCTTGATGATTTCGTCGTTTTCGAGAGCCTGGTTCACACGTTCCCAAGAGCGAGAAGCGCGGGCTTTCTTGTGCGACAGAACCAACTGTCCTTTTTTGTCTTCCTGGTTTTCGATATACACCTCAACCTGGTCGCCTACCTTCAAATCCGGATTGTAACGGAATTCAGACATAGGCACAACACCGTCAGACTTAAAGCCGATGTTTACCACCACTTCACGTTTGTTCATAGCGGTTACCGTACCCATTACGACTTCCTTGTCTTTTACCGTGTTCAACGTTTCGTCATACGTTTTTTCAAGGTCTTCCTTGCTTACGCTTCCGTAAGAATCGCCCTTTTCAAGAGCGTCCCAATCGAAATCTTCAATCGGATGGATGTTCTTTAAATTTTCCATTCTTTAATTTGTTAGTACTTAAGTTTGTTTTAATTAGTAAGTTAGACATTATATTGCCTTATCTCAAAAATCGGTGCAAAGATAGTGTTTTTTTGGATTGCACAAGACGTATTTCAAATTATTATTTGATTTATTATCATCACAATCCCAACATGACAGCGGGCTGTATGTCTAAAGCACGGCAGAGTGCCCTTGCAATTCGCAACGTCGGTTCGGAACGACCGGATATGTAATCATTCACCCGTGAAGGACTTACACCGATCTCGCTGGCAAGTTGCCGCTGCGTCATGCCTTTTTCTTTCAACGACAACTCGATAAGTTCCGCTACGGTAGGCTTTTCGATAGGGAAATGCTCCTTTTCGTAAGCAATCACAATGTCAGACATCATGGTAAGCTCCACGGCGTGTTTGTCGTTGGCCGGCGTATTGTCGTCCACCAACGGCAGAAGTTCCTCAATTCTGGACAAAGCGAACTCATACTGTTCTTTTGTAATCTTACTCATAACACCTTGGGGTTAAATGGTTGAACAATCCAATTTGTTATACTCTTCGTGTGTACACACTTTACGAATGAAAATGTATCCTATCGTGAACTTGACCACTACGACCAAGCGATAGTTATTTCCTCGAATATTGAATACATAGTGCTGGTTACCAACATAGTCAGTAGCAGGGAAGTCCACTTTTATATCTGAAAGGTTTCTCCACACGGCCTTTTCCGCTACATCATACCAGCGTTCGAGGGCCACACGTGAATCTTCGCGGCCTTTTGTTTCATAAAATTCTTTTAGCCTTTTATGGGATACGATTCTCATCTTACTTTTTTCGGCACAAAGGTAGATAAAAATTCGGCATTCCGGAATTTTTCTGTCCAATAATTTTGCAATATAGGATTTGAATTCATCCGACTTCGTTAATAACCCCTGCCATTTTGGCACTCTCCGCCCCGACTTTTTCTTGCATTTTCCGCAAAAATCAGCCTGATTTTCCCTTATTCCACCAACGGTTGAAAAACTGATGCAGAAGAGTACACCGGACCTTTTAGATGAGTGCCCGCAGTCATTTAGATGAGTGGAGAAGGTCATTTAGAAAACCCGGTGGACTCATTTAGAAGTTTTTTCAGTCCCTTCTTATTCTCCGCCGGAAAAGGTGGGCAAGAAGGGTAAAAATGAGGTTTTGGGGGTGATTTTAGGGTAAAATTGAGCTAAAACTGGGGTAAAATCGAGTTCGGATTTATGTGGATCAAAAAGCAATCAACCAACCAATTAACTCATTTTAAAGCTCGCGAGAGGAGCTTTTTTCAAACTTTCGGACCGGAGGGCGAAAATAATCGATTCTCACGAAGTTAAACTGACAGGATGACAGGAATTCCATTACAGCCACTTAAAAGCTGCTTTCAGGCCAATTCTGCCACATTCATCACAAAAAATCCCTGCCCTCCGGAAACCGGACGACAGGGATTGCTTTTTTAGTGATCCGCTTCCTTCCTCGCGGAAGTACTTGCTTGCGGAATTTTTTCAATTACACTACTATTATTATTAATACTAATTAAAAACGTTCGCCCTCACGGGGTACTGTATTTTTAATCAGA
>CALVFH010000107.1 GCA_944326775.1 uncultured Parabacteroides sp. | reverse complement strand
AATGAAGGAATAGCCTTGTTAGCATCCGTCTTTGCTACATAGAATGTTTCAGCTTCGTTGCTGCTAACAATACCTGCGTTATCTTCAGCCTTCGTGATATAGTTGCCCATTTCAGTCTGCAGAGTAACATGGCCTTCTTTCTGCCAGCTAATTACCGGAGCATCAGCTACTAAATAAGCTTTAACTTCAATAGCCTTTGATTTTTCTGAAACATTACGCATTACTAAATAGTCCTTGCTACCAAATTCACCAGATCCGTTTCCATATTCAGTAGCTTGATGATCTGTTACAGACATATAGGTGCTATTGTAGAAATTAGTTATCTTTATAGAGACAGAACCATCTACATTTTCTTTGATGTAAACCGGTGTACCTGCACCTAAGTTAACCTTAGTACCATGGGTACTGTTGCTTATTGTGATGTAGCTATCTCGAACCTGACCATCCTGTACTAATTGCAGTTTATACGGTTGAACAGCTACAGTATCGCCAGCTTGCTTGATTGTTGCTTTACCATCTTTGATATAGTAATAATCATAAGACTTGTAAGCTGGATTCTTCTGGGCTTTTTTCAACTGCCATTGAACAGCTTCAGAAACTTCATCGGTCAAGTCTGCAAATGTGAATGTGCCTGCGTTTTCTTCAACAGTAGGATAGTATTTATTTGAAGTAGGCTCCATATCACGAGCTAATGTCAACGTCATGATAGTTTCGTCTTCAACATTCAAATATCCATCGAACTTGTCAACATTAGCTACAGGGATTAACTTGATATATGTTTTACCTAATGTTGTTGCTGTGTTAGATTCAACATCACCATTATTAGCAATATCTGCAATGTTGATAGTTTCGGTCAGAGCCTGATCAACTGAATATACGCCTTCGCCTTCAGCCGTTTCCGGATAAAGCATTGTAGTGAAGCTTTCACCTGTTTCACGGTTTGTGAATGTGATGCTCTTATCAACTACTTTAGATACAACGAATTCAAATGCCGGAGTGTTCAAATCAGCCAAAGCAATGCCTTTAGCCCAATAGCTCTGACTATTCGTTGAAATTGTCAGATACTTGCCATATTCAGATTTATCATCACTTTCGTCACCGCTTACGAACTGGATGTTGTAAATAGCAGCACCGTTTTCATTCAGGATCTTGCCGGCAACCGGGTCGATAGCTGAAGTCTTAGCCAATGTGAATACGAAGTTGTTTGTAGCGTAATCAGCTGTAGCCAAATATTTGGTAGAACCGTAGTGTACAGCGATAACGTTCAAAGACAGAGATTTTTCTGCATGAGCTGTATCATTAGCCTTTGCCTGATAACGTACTTTATCCAAAGCCAAAGCATATTTGCCAGCTACACCTGCATTTTCCCAACCTTTGAAGCAAGCATTATAAACAGAGATTTCAGAACCGGAAGTCTGTTCTTCTGCTACGATGTCACCCGGAGTATCCTCTGTATAGCAAACCAAATCTTTACCGGATACAGTAGTCAAAGTGAAGCCACGACCAGCAGCCTGTTCGTCTGCATCGTCAGCTACATTGCTTGTCGGGCTAACGGCGATGAACGTACAGTTCAGCAAATAATCTTTCTTGTTAGAAGCTGAAGAATAATCTCCTGCCGGAGTTTCAACAGCAAAGTATGTACCTGCTGGGAATGAATATTCTTTATTATCACCCCATTTTGCATCATTCTTTCCAACTTTGATAGCTTTAACTTTACCCTCTCCAAAGATATTAGTTACACCTTCTTCGATTTCAAAGTTGAATCCTGATTTATTATAGAGATCATTCAAGCCATCCGGATCTGTTATTTCAGCATCTTCTACGGAATAAAGATTGATACCCTTAGGACTATTACTATCCATTATTAAACTTGCCCCTGTATTAGTTAGGTTCAAAACAAAATTTCCAGCATCTGAGTCATCTAAGGCCGAAGCAGAAACATACAAATATCTACCTGCACTAGCGCCATCATAAGCGTTCCATCCAGTAAAGGCAAAGTCCTTAGCATCGCCTTGTTGATCTGCAGATTTTGTGCTTGTTTCTATATTATATGTACCATCATTGTTTTTATTAGCCAACAAATACATTTTTGTTGCCGAATTGTAGAACTGGTAAACTTTTCCTTTGCCTTCCAGATTTACCTCTGTTACTGTCCATAAATAGTTGGCAATTTCATCTTCTTTTACATTTTTATCTACAATAGTAACAGTGGGTGTAATGGTTTCTTGTGCGCTATTAGTATAAAAATAGCCTAAAGCTCCATGATAATCAGGGTCTAACGTGTTATTTTCATCCTGAATAAGGAAATAAGTCCCGCCGCTAACAAATTTGTTTTCAGAAGAAACAATCTTTCCTACGGGCAATTTCTCAGCAAAAGCCGAGCTACTTAACAAAGAGCCACCCAAAATCAGACTCAATGTCAAAAGTGTAGAAACTTTCTTGTTCATAATTGTTTTTAATTTAGTTATTAATAATAGTTTAAAAAGTTCTTCTATATTCACTAAAAAAGGGCTTGAATTGTGCACTTTTTCTCAAGCCATCACGTTGCAAAGGTACGGCTTTCTTCCATACCTGCAAATTTTCTTTCCTTTTTTTTATCCACAGCCATGTTTTCTTATCATCCCACCCCCCAATTCAGTACAAAACCCCAATTTGGGCCAACGAAAGCTATGGTTTGCTTGGGAGAAAGCATAGGTTTAGGCAGCGGAAACCTTAGTTTTGCTCCCGTTCCAACACAAACAAGCCGCCGGCCGTCTTCCGGATTCGTGCCGAAGGCGTGTAGGCATCGTGGCAAAAACAAATCTGGCGGCGGGTACGGGCAGCCTCGTCGAGCAGGCGGAGTTTGGCATCGTAAGACACCGTGGGCGCCAGGTCGTAGGCGGAAATCCATTCCGGAGAGACACTTGCCGCCAAGGGTATCACATCGCCGGCAAACACCAAGCACACCCCGTCATCGGTCAGCCGGGGAACCAACTGGCCGGGCGTATGTCCGTCCGCCTGGTCGAGCCAGACACCGGGACAGAGGGCGGCAGGGGCATCGAGCACATGCAGCAAACCCGCCTGTTCCACCGGAAACATATCTTCCGGGAAGAACGACGCCTGCTCCAACGGATGCGGATGTTTGAAATTCTCCCATTGGCGGCGGCTCACCCAATGGCGGGCCTGAGGAAAAGTCAAGGCCAGCGAACCCTCGCGACGGTAGGTACACCCCGCGCAATGGTCGAAATGCAGGTGCGTCAAGACCACATCCGTCACATCGGCGGGTGCATAGCCCTGCTCGCGCAGCAGTTCCCGCCAATCGCGATAGCCGAAGAAACGATACCACGCCAATTTTTTCAGATGCTTCTCGCCCGCCCCGGTATCCACCAGAATCAGCCGGTCCCCTACCTTTATTAATAGAGAGCGCATCGCCAGGATGCACCCGTTCTGCTCGTCCGAGGGATAACGGCGGCACCACGCCGTCTTCGGGACCGCCCCAAACATCGCCCCGCCATCGGCAAAAAAACGCCCCGTTTCCAAAAAGGTTACTTCCATAAATTCACGTATTTCCAAAATATGCCTCAAAGATACGAAGAGAAACGATAGGCTTTGCCATCTTGGTTTGCCGGAAAAGTCGTATTTTTGCGAACAAATATCAAACCATGCATAGAGTTCATTTCATTTCAGCAACAGACTCCCTGATTCCCGAAATAGCCAAGGCCACACGGGAAAAAGGCTTCGACGTAAGCGTTTCAGGCCAAGGACTGACCGCTGACCAGATACAGAATTTTGAGGAACAGGGATTTACCTGTCATGGCGAGGGTTGGTTTCCGGACCGGCTGACGAAAGATATCCAGGCGGTCGTGCTGGGGGCAACCGTCACCCAGGACAACCCGGAGCTGGTCCGCGCCCGGGAAATGGGCCTGTTCATCCAATCGATTCCCGAATTTATCTACAACCGGACCAAGTCGAAAATCCGCGTCGTCATTGCGGGCTCGCGGGGCAAGGTGGATATTCTCTCGATGATTGTCGCCGCCCTGCAAAAACAAAAATTGGCTTTCGACTACGCCACGACCAGCGGCATCCCCCTGCTTCCGGGTAAAGTGTTCATGAGCTACGAATCGCGCATCGCCCTGATCGAAGGAGACGAACACATCACCTCGGTTTTGGAGAAACGCTCCCAGCTGGAATTCTACCGGCCGCATATCGCCGTGATCACCAACCTGAAATGGACACTTGCCCCCGATCACGACACCCCCGAGGCCTATCTGAGCACTTACCGCTGCTTCTCGACCTCGATAGAGCGGGAAGGCAAACTGATTTACTACGGGAAAGACCCGGTCATCAGCCAGTTGGTCGAGGAAATCCGGAGCGACATCACCGCCATTCCCTTCGACGAACACGAGGTGACGGAACACGACGGACGGACGTTCCTGAAAACCCGTTACGGTGAATATCCCGTCCGGGTCAGCGACTCCTATTTCCTGATCAACCTGAACGCCGCACGCATCGCCTGCCGGCAGTTGGGTATCCGGGACGTGGATTTCTACGAAGCGGTATCCCAGAAATTCCAATAAGACATTTACGAATAGACAAACATGCTGATAGCCCAGAAAAAACGGAAAGAAAATATTTCGGAATACCTGCTTTACATGTGGCAGGTAGAAGACCTGATCCGCGCGAACCACTTCAACCCGGAGGAGATCCGGCGCAATGTGGTGGACCGCTATGACCAGCCCGCCGAGGTGAAAGAGCAGATTGCCCAGTGGTATGAGGAGATAGCCGACATGATGCGGCAGGAAGGCGTGATGGAACACGGACATATCCAGTTGAACAAAAACGTCATCATCACCCTGACAGACCTGCACCTGCGCTTGCTGAAATCGCCGAAGGAAATGATCTACGGATCGATGTATTACAAGACCCTGCCCTACATTGTGCAGCTCCGCGCCAAGTCGGGAGGCGAAGAAGTGCCGGAACTGGAGACCTGCTTCACCGCCATCTACGGCTACCTGATGCTGAAGATGCAAGGCAAGGAAGTCTCGGCCGAGACCCTCGAAGCCATCAAGCAGATCAGCGCATTCCTGGCGTTGCTGGCCGAGAAATACAAAGACGACATGGACGGAAAATTGGAAGAAGAAGCATGAAAAAGATTATTGTTACCGGCGCAAACGGGCAGTTGGGGCGTTCGCTCCAGGCGATCCATGCCGCCCACCCTTCGTTAGAAATCCGCTTCACCGGGCAAGAGGAACTGGATGCCAGCCGTCCGGAAGAGACCGCGCGGTTCATGGACCGGCATCCGGCGGACTGGGTCATCAACTGCGCCGCCTATACCAATGTAGATAAGGCTGAAAGCGACCGCGACGCCTGCGCAACGGGCAACACCGTCCTTCCGGAAAACCTGGCCCGCCTCACGAAAGAACGGGGCGCCAAACTGCTCCATGTCTCGACCGACTATGTGTTTGACGGGCGGAACTGCCTCCCTTATCGCGAGGAAGACCCGACGAATCCCCAAAGCGTTTATGGACAAACCAAGTTGGCGGGCGAGCAGCGGGCGATGGCGGAAAACGAAAACTGCGTAGTCATCCGCACCTCGTGGCTCTATTCGGAATACGGGAAAAACTTCCTGAAGACCATGCTCCGTTTAGGCGCGGAGAAACCGGAACTCGGCGTGGTATTCGACCAGATCGGAACGCCGACCTACGCCGGTGACCTGGCGGAAGCCCTCCTGCGGGTGGTGGAAAGCGACGAAGCCGGACAACTCCGGACGGGATGTTTCCATTACAGCAACGAAGGGGTATGCAGCTGGTACGATTTCGCCTGCGAGATCATGCGGCAAGCCGGACTGAAGGTGAAGGTACGCCCCATCGAGACCGGCGAATATCCCTATCAGGCCGAGCGCCCGCCCTACAGCGTCCTGAACAAAAAGAAAATCAAACAGGCCTACGGGCTGGAAATTCCGCACTGGACGGAAAGCCTGCGACGATGCCTGGAAAATATGAACGCATTGCAACATAACGATTAATACAATATGGCTCAATATTCAGAGGAAATCAGAAGAAGACGAACATTCGCAATTATCAGTCATCCGGATGCCGGGAAGACCACGCTGACCGAGAAGCTCCTGCTTTTCGGAGGTGCCATCCATGTGGCCGGAGCGGTCAAATCGAACAAGATCAAAAAGACCGCGACCTCGGACTGGATGGAAATCGAGAAACAGCGCGGAATCTCCGTAGCTACCTCGGTGATGGCATTCGACTATGCCGGACATAAAATCAACATTCTCGATACCCCCGGCCACCAGGATTTCGCCGAAGATACCTTCCGCACCCTGACGGCTGTAGATAGCGTCATCATCGTAATCGACGTAGCCAAAGGCGTGGAAGCCCAGACCCGCAAACTGATGGAAGTCTGCCGGATGCGCAAAACCCCCGTCATCGTCTTTGTCAACAAGATGGACCGCGACGGAAAGGATCCTTTCGACCTGCTGGACGAAATCGAGGAAGAGCTGCACATCAAGGTGCGCCCGCTGAGCTGGCCCATCGACATGGGACAACGCTTCCGGGGCGTCTATAACCTCTATGAAGAAAAACTGAACCTTTATACCCCGAGCAAGCAGTACGTAACGGAAAACATCGAATTCAAGGATATTCAGAGTCCCGAATTGGAGAACTATATCGACCCGGCACAGGCCCAGAAGCTCCGCGAAGACGTGGAGATGGTGGAAGGAGTCTATCCGGCTTTTGATGTCAATACCTATCTGACGGGCGACATTGCACCGGTCTTCTTCGGTTCAGCCCTGAACAACTTCGGAGTCAAGGAGCTGCTCGACTGCTTTATCCGCATCGCACCCTCTCCCCGTCCGGTACAGGCGGTGGAGCGCGTGGTCGATCCCGAGGAAGATGCCTTCACGGGCTTCGTCTTCAAGATTCACGCCAACATGGACCCGAACCACCGGAGCTGTATCGCTTTCGTGAAAGTCTGCTCCGGCAAATTCGAGCGGAACGTCAACTACAAGCACGTGCGTTTCGGCAAGATGATGCGCTTCAGCAGTCCGACGGCTTTCATGGCCCAGAAGAAGGAAGTGGTGGACGAAGCCTATGCCGGCGACATCGTGGGATTGCCCGACACCGGAAACTTCAAGATCGGCGATACGCTGACGGCCGGCGAAGAACTGCATTTCAAGGGACTGCCCAGCTTCTCGCCGGAAATGTTCAAATACATTGAAAATGCCGATCCGATGAAGGCCAAGCAACTGAACAAGGGTATCGAGCAACTGATGGACGAAGGGGTCGCCCAGCTCTTCACCAACCAGTTCAACGGCCGGAAGATTATCGGAACGGTCGGCCAACTGCAGTTTGAAGTTATCCAGTACCGCCTGCTCCACGAATACGGGGCACAATGCCGCTGGGAACCCCTGCACCTCTACAAAGCCTGCTGGATCGAGAGCGACAATGCGGCGATGCTCGACAACTTCAAGAAACGCAAGGCGCAATATATGGCCGTAGATAAGGAAGGCCGCGATGTCTATCTGGCCGATTCGGCTTACGTCCTTTCGATGGCCCAGCAGGATTTCCCGGATATCAAGTTCCACTTTACTTCTGAATTCTGATGAAACGACTTATTTATACCGTTCTGGCGTGTCTGTTCCTGGCAGGGTGTCAGGAACAGAGCCGGCAACAATATTACGAGTATGCCGGACAACTGCATACCCCGTACCATATCAAGTATGAATATACGGAACCGCTCGACGACGAGATCAAGGCCGAACTGGACCGATTCTACCACCTTTTCAACGTATTCGATTCGACCTCGGTCATTTCGCAAATCAACCGCAACGAAAACCTCAGCGTAACCGATACCACGTTCGTAACGCTTTTCCGCACGGCACAGATGGTTGCCGAACTGACCGACGGCGCTTACGACGTGACCTGCGCCCCGCTCATCAACCTTTGGGGATTCGGCTTTACGGAAGGGGATTCGACAGTCACCCAAGCCCATATCGACAGCGTGAAGCAATTCGTCGGATACCGGAAAATACAGCTCACCGACGGGAAGATCGTGAAAGACGACCCGCGCATGATGCTGAACTGCTCGTCGATTGCCGACGGAACGGTGTGCGACATGATTGCCGACTGCTTCGACCACCACGGAGTCCAAAACTATATGGTGGAATTCGGGGGAGAAATCGTAGCCAAGGGGATTAACCCGCGCGGCGAACACTGGCGTTTAGGCATCAACAAACCGAAGGATGATTCGGCAGGAGTCAACCAGACCTTAGAGGCGATCATCCACCTCTATCCGGACGGGCTGGATCCGAAGATGGCCCACAACAACGGACGGCGCGGCATGGCGACGTCGGGCAACTACCGCAACTTTTACGAGAAAGACGGGAAGCGTTATGCCCATACCATCGACCCGCGGGAAGGACGCCCCGTGCAGCGCGATGTGCTGAGTGCTACCATCATCGCCCCGACCGGCGGACTGGCCGATGCCTGTGCCACGGCATGCATGGTGCTGGGGACAGACGGAGCCAAACTCCTGAAAGAAAAACTTCCCATGATCGATTATTTCCTGATCTGCGGGGATTCGACCGGATATTATACGGTGGAATCTCCGGGATTTGCCAAATACAAAGTGAAAGCTGGTCTTTAAACCGCAATCGGGTAGGAGGTAAATACTAATCGCAGGTATTTATCTCCTACTTTCATATTTACCGACCTCCCACACCACCGTA
>CALVFH010000106.1 GCA_944326775.1 uncultured Parabacteroides sp. | reverse complement strand
CATACAGCAGAGTTGCTAAATACGCCGTATTTAGAAATAATGCATACAGCAGAGTTACTAAATACGCCGTATTTAGGAACAATGCATACAACATAGTTGCTAAATACGCTGTATTTAGGAACTCTGCACGCGACATGACGCTAAATACGCCGTATTTAGGAACTCTGCATGCGACATGACGCTAAATACGCCGTATTTACTTACTCTGCACACGACATGACGCTAAATACGCCGTATTTACTTACTCTGCACGCGACATGATGCTAAATACGCCGTATCGCGCTTCCCCGCCATCTTTGCAAAAAAAAACCTGCCACCGACGGGAATTTCGTCGATGGCAGGCAGCTTTCGCTATTCTAATTGATATGAATTGGAGTTAAGATTGTCTTTTACATTTCGCGGATCCAGATATTCCGGAAGCTGATGGGCTCGCTGGGGTCGCCGTGGGCCTGGAGGATAATTGGACCAGCCCCGTGGGCCTTGACTTGCGGGAAACCAATCCATTCCGTCGTTCCCAGAATCGTGGTATTGTTTTGCAAAACAACGCCGTTGTGGATCACCGTCACCGAAGGATGTGTCCGGTAAGTACCGTCTTCCTTGAAGGTTGGCGCGTTGTAGATAATGTCATAAACATTCCACTCGCCCGGTTTACGCATCGCGTTGGCCAGCGGGATAGCCTGCTTATAAATACTACCGGTCATTCCATTCACATAAGTCGGATTATTGTAGCAATCCAGAATCTGGATTTCATATTTGCCCTGCATATAGACGCCGCTGTTGCCGCGCAACTGCGATTCGCCCGTGATGTTTTCAGGCACCATCCATTCGATATGCAACTGGAAGTTTTCGAATTCCTGCTTGGTCTGGATGTCTCCTTTCTTCTTGTTTACCGTGAAAACGCCATCGTGGACATCCCATTCGGCCGGTCCGCCCTTGGCGCTCTCCCATTGCGAGAGGTCTTTGCCGTCGAAAAGGACAATCGCATCGGAAGGAGCCGTAAATCCCCCGTCCGACAACACTTGCCCCGGAGTAACGACGGGCGGAACAGGTTCGTAGAATTCAGACATTTCGTGCGTGATGCCGGCATAGCCTTTCGGCATGACAAATTCTTGTTTTTTTTCTTGTGCATTGGCACATACGCAAGCGGCGCAAGCAACGGAGACGAGCGCCATTTTGGTTAGATTCTTTTTCTTCATGGTTACTTTTTCTTTTAATTAGCACTAAATACGGAGGCAAATATATGAAATTTTCTATTTCAGTATTCCCGCGAAAAATGTTTTTTGAAGAACAAAAGCTGGTAGTCGATGGCATTTTTCCAATATTTCTCGTCGTGATTTCCCGGCCGGGTGATAAAATCGTGGTCGATGCCCTGCTTCAGCAAAGCGCGGTGGAAATCGACATTCACGTCATGGAAAAAATCGGTCTCCCCGCAATCGAATATCAAGGCCAGCTTGCCCGGCTTCATCGCAGGCACCAGGTGGACGACGGTGTAGTTTTCCCAATTCTCAGGATGGGCTTCCTGGGTTCCAAGCTGGTCGCTGATGTTCCAGTTCTTGGGGAAAGGACGGATATCGACTCCTCCGCTCATGCTTCCGGCGGCCGAAAAGACTTCGGGATGGCGGATGGCATTCCACATCGCGCCGTGCCCGCCCATGCTCAACCCCGTAATAGCCCGCGCCCGGCTATCGGCGATTGTCCGATAATGGGAATCGACGTATTGGACCAGCTCGGAGGAGATGAAGGTTTCATATTTCATATCCGCATTCAAGGGACTGTCCCAGTACCAGGATTTGGCTCCGTCCGGACAAACAAAGATAAAACCTTCCTCGTCGGCGATTTCCGGCAGATTGGGTTTAATGCTAATCCAGGTGCGGGCATTCCCGCCGTGGCCATGCAAAAGATAAACGACAGGGCATTGTTCCCGAGCCGCAAGATCGGGAATAATCACAACAACTTCAATGGCTTTTTGCATCGAGGGACTTTCCACCCGAAGCGTATCCACCTGTGCCGCCCGGACGAAAGGAGCTGCACAAAATAGGACTAATAAAAACAGGATTTTTTTCATCAGAATTCAAAGATTATCTTTTAATCATTCAATACATGCAAGGTATGGCAAGCGACTAATGCCGCGGTTTCTGTCCGCAACCTGCTTCGGCCAAGCGAGATAGGTTCAAAGCCGTTTTCCCGGGCCAAACGGATTTCTTCGGGACTGAAATCGCCCTCGGGACCAATCAAGACCAACGCATTTTCGCCCGGATGATACGTTTGCTTCAAAAGTTGCTTTTCTCCTTCCTCGCAATGGGCGATAAACTTGCGGCCGTCGAAAGGACGACGTACGAAATCAGTGAAGCTGACCATTCCTTCCAATTCCGGAAGCAAGGCTTTCTGCGATTGCTTCATCGCGCTGACCAGAATCTTCTCCAGACGGGCGGGCTTCACCTCGCGTCGCTCCGAGAAGCGGCAATTCAAACAGGTGATGGCATTTATACCGATTTCGGTCGCTTTTTCAACAAACCATTCCATCCGGTCGATATTCTTCGTCGGAGCTACGGCAATATGGATATAAAAATCCCACAACGGATTCTGTGGCCATTGCTCAAGGACCTCAAACTCGCAATGCTTCGGATGCGCCCGCGTAATCGCGGCCCGGTAAAAAGTTCCCTTGCCGTCTGTCAGCAGGATTTCACTTCCTTCGGCAAGACGCAAAACTCGAACGCAATGCCCGGCTTCTTCCTCGGGCAATTCGTTGGAGACGGATATCTGAGGGGTATAAAAAATCTGCATAATTATTTATTCTGGAAATTCTATTGTTCACTGAATCATAGCTCCGATGATGGTAGCCGAAAGGACGGCAACCAACATTCCTCCTATCATGGAGCGAAATCCCAACCGACTAATCAAGTCCCGCTTCTCTGGAGCCAACACTCCTAAGCCGCCTAACAAAATACCAATCGAAGAGATGTTGGCAAACCCGCAAAGCAAGTATGTGGACATGATAACTGACTTTTCGTAAACAAATACGCCGGCTTCACGCCATTGCTGCATCTGCATATAAGCAACAAACTCATTTAAAATAGTCTTTTGTCCTAATAAAGAACCTACTACCATAATATCATCTGCTGGAACTCCGATAATCCACATAAAAGGAGCTGTCACCAATCCTAAAAGAAACTGAAAAGTCAAACCGTCTGCTCGTCCACCAGACCAATTGATTACCCAATCATTTAATCCTGTGTATCGGCCAACTATATCACACAATAAATAATTCACTAAAGCCACCAAAGCAATGAAGACTAAAAGCATTGCGGCAATATTAACCATCAGCTTAACTCCTGTTTGTGTCCCAGAAGCAATTACGCTCAACAAACTTTTAGAGCCAGAAGTTGTTTCAACCCCACCCTCCTTATCTTCAACCGGCTCTGTTTGTGGACACATTACTTTAGCGATAACAATGGAACCGGGGACTGCCATAACCGAAGCGGAAAGCAAATGAGTAGCAAAAAGCAACTGAGCCTCAGGATCGCCATTTCCCAACAAACTCACATATGTCCCCATTACAGAGCCTGCAATAGTAGCCATCCCCGCCACCATAACTAAAAAAACTTCTGACCGGTTCATGGCCGGTAAATAGTTTTTAATTAAAACTGGAGCTTCAGTCATACCTAAGAAAATATTTCCAGAAACGACCAACCCTTCAGATCCTGATATATTCATAAATCGACGCAAAAGCCAAGATAAGACCTTAACCACCCATTGAATGATTCCCCAATGATAAAAAATGGAGACCAATGCTGAAAAGAATATAACAATGGGTAAAGAATGAAGCAAAAAGCTGAAACCATTAGCTTTCGAGGCATACGGACCAAGCAAAAAGCTCAAACCGACTCCTGTAAAATCCATCAACTTAATGAACACTTTCCCCAATATCTGAAAAAATGAACCGACAAAAGGTACATACAATACGGCTAAAGCAAATAGAATTTGCAATAACAGACCTCCGCCTACCAGCTTCCAATCTATTCGTTTGCGGTCGGAACTAAAAAGATAGGCGACACCTATCACTACCACTAAACCTAAAATTCCTTTTACTATATCTATCATTTACCGCGCCGTTTCAATTCATCCTGATACATCTTAGCATACTCATAATTTTCTGATACCACAGCTTCATCAAGCCGGTCTTCCAAATCTTCTCGAGAAAGCGAGGCTAACCACTTTTTCAAAAGATCATTGTCGTGAATATCTTCCGGTTCCATATCTTGAAAAGACACATCCCCCATATCACCTTCTTCCTGATTTTGCTCAAGAGCTACACTACATTCCTGCATGATCTCTTCCGAGGTATAAATAGGACAATCTAACCTCAATGCTAAAGCAATGGCATCCGAGGTACGCGAATCTAAACGAACTTCCTGCCCTTCACTTTCCATACGAAGTTCAGAATAGAACACTCCATCCATATACTTATAAATATACACTTCCCTCAACACCACTCCAAAAGCCTGGCAAAAGGTAACAAACAAATCGTGCGTTAAGGGCCGAGGAGCGACAATATGCTCCAAAGCGATAGCTATGGACTGAGCTTCCGGAGTTCCTACTACTACCGGAATACGACGATATCCATCTACCTCAGCCAACACAAGGGCATAAGCCCCCGAATGAATCCGGCTACTGCTTGTCAACCCTTGCACTCTTAGTCTAACTCTTGTATTCACTTCTGATTCTATTTTATTTAATCATTCATCCAATAAATATATGGGACATTTATCCCAAACTCTAACAAAAGTAATCAAAAAAGCTTGGAAAAAAATCATCACCTGCAAATAAAAAAGTAGATTCAGATATATGATTATACGTTATCCGTAGAAATTCAAAGAAAAAGCAAAATAGTCGGTTAAAAAAGTTTGATTATTAAAAAAATTGACTATATTTGGGGTTGAAAAATGATAAAAATAAAAGATTTAACCAACAAGTACTGTCATGGAAGAATCGATACGAAGAAAAAAACAGAATGAGGGTGGCGATAAAGAAATTATTTATTCTAAAGCCATTAAAGCCGGGAAAAGAATTTACTACCTGGATGTAAAGAAAAATCTGAACAACGACCTTTTTTTGGCATTGACTGAAAGTAAAAAAATCCAAGCCAAAGACGGTAGTGGGCAAATCTCTTTCGAGAAGCACAAAATTTTTCTTTATAAAGAAGATTTTGACAAATTCATGGAAGGGATGGCGGATGTGCTAAACTATATTAGAAAGCACAAAGGTAATTCATCGTTACCAAACAACATGACAAATATACGTAATAACAATAACGATGAATGGGATGATGAAATTAAATGGGATGTTCATTTTTAGATTTTTTCTCCAGCAAACCTCCGCCGTGTACAAAAGAATAACGAGTTGCTTGTTCCACAAAGGATAGGCAACTCGTTATCTTTTTAAGCCACTTGCCTTGCAAGGACTCTTCTTATTGCTGTGGCTGATTATTCTCCCGGATGGATAGCGCCAGTCGGACAAGCGTCTGCGCAAGTTCCACACTCTGTGCACATATCAGGGTTGATGCTGTATTTGTCACCTTCTGAAATTGCACCTACCGGGCATTCATCAATACATGTGCCACAAGCAATACAATCGTCGCTAATTACGTAAGCCATTTTTATAAACGTTTTGATGTTAACTATTAGTTGGCACAAAAGTAGAGCTTTCTTTGAATTAAAAAAAGACTTCGGCAAAATATTTTCTCGAATATTCCTTTTTTTGCAATATCTTTGCGCCGCTCACGTTATTACTTAAAAAAATAAGTTTTGAAACGAATTGCTTTTATATTATATATACTTTGCTTCGTCTCAACGATGGCAATGGCACAACGGGAAAAAGTAAAAAATCAGCCCTATGCAGATAACAAGTTGTTCCATTTGGGCTTTTTCGTAGGATTACATACGCAAGATTTGCTATTGACCCATTCGGGAGTAGTCACAAACGGAGAAACTTGGTTTGCGGAAATTCCCTCTTATTCTCCAGGATTCAGTGTGGGTGTAATCGGCGATATGTATCTGAATCCTTATTTCAACCTGCGTATTACGCCTTCCATCCATTTTGGCGACAAGAAATTTGTTTTCCGGGAAGAAACTACTGGAGAGGAATTTGAAACCAATGTTCGTTCAAACTACCTGATGATTCCCATTGACGTCAAATACAGTTCCTTCAGATTAAACAATGCCCGCCCTTATCTGCTTGCTGGAGTATATGGTGCTTTCGACTTGGGTAGAAAAAGAGGAAATCCCCTCTTATTGAAAGGGACAGATGTAGGATTGGAATTTGGTATCGGTTGCAATTTTTACCTGCCGTTCTTCAAACTTTGTCCTGAACTTAAATTCTGTTTCGGGTTGCTTGATGTGTTGGAAAAGAACCGGGGAGATATTTCCGGACAGGAAACCATCAAATATTCCGATGCCCTTTCAAAAGCAACTTCGCGAATGATTGTGCTTACCTTCAATTTTGAATAAACAAACGGATGTAAATACAAGCGGCAGGGATTGCCAGCATCATACTATCAAAGCGATCGAGCATTCCGCCATGTCCCGGTAAAATATTTCCTGAATCCTTGATTCCGATTGTGCGCTTCAATAACGATTCGACCAAATCGCCCCATGTTCCAATGACTACAACCACCACTGAGAGACCCAACCAATTATACCAAACAATCTCCGGATCGAGATAAGCAAAGACCTGGGAAGACAACATCGCAAAAATCATCCCGCCGAAAAAACCTTCCCATGATTTCTTCGGGGAAATACGCTCGAACAGCCGGTGTTTCCCGAACAAGGAACCTACCAAAAACGCACCTGTATCATTAAGCCAAATAAAGACGAACAACGCCAAAACAAACAGAACATGATATTCAGGTTCATGAGTAACCGTGCCCGGCTGAATAGCGATAAAATTCAAAAGAGAAAACGAGCCTGCACAATAAATCTGTCCAAGTAACGTATAGCCCCAGTTCTCAATAGGATTCGGAGCCTTAGCATAAAGCTCACCAATGAAAATATACAAGAGATAAAAAAGATAAGGCATGAAAAACAAGTTTCCATAACCTGCAGCGCTCAGATAGGAAGCAATGAACAAATACACCCCGGCTCCTGTACTGATTACCCTGCGCAAAGCCGCATCTTCATAATGTTTCAACAAACCATAGAACTCCCACAAAGAAAGCCCTACAATCAGACAAAACAAAGCAGCATAAGACATGGGACCACAAAAAATGGCACCTAACAGCACAACCACATAAATAATACCCGTCAGGGTTCGCTTAATAAAATTGTTCACTTTCCTATTAAATAAAAAAGGGGCAGGCTTCCCTGCCCCTCAGCATTAGTTATTCTTTCGATTCTTCTTTTTTCTCCCCTTCGGAACTTTCTTCCGGACTCTTCGTCTCTTCGGTATCTACAACTTTAGCTCCGGCCTCTCCGACATCTTCTTTCTTGTCCTTGCTTTCGTTCTCGGCTTTCTGATTTTCTTTTGCTTCTTCTTCCAGAATTTCTTCCGAGCGCGAAATCCACGGACGCTTGCCGAATATAATCTCTACATCTTCCGAATAGATAACCTCCCGCTCAAGCAAAACCTCAGCCAAGCGGTTATGTCCTTCTGCATGATCCGTCAACAACTGCTTTGCCCGGTCATACTGCGTACTGATAATCCGCTGGACTTCCTGGTCGATCATCCGTGCCGTTTCGTCGCTATAGGGTTTGGTAAAGCCCCAATCCTGCCCCGTCGAATCGTAATAATTCAAGTTAGGCAACTTGTCGCTCATACCAAAATAAACCACCATCGCATAAGCCTGCTTGGTTACCCGTTCCAAATCGTTCGAAGCTCCCGTAGAAATCCGTCCTAAAAACAATTCCTCGGCAGCCCGGCCGCCCAGCAAGGCACACATCTCATCGAGCAATTGCTCCCGGGTCGTAATCTGACGTTCTTCCGGTAAATACCACGCAGCCCCCAGTGCCTTTCCACGCGGGACAATCGTCACCTTCACCAAAGGATTGGCATGTTCCAAGAACCAACTTAAAGTGGCATGACCCGCTTCGTGGATAGCAATGCTCCGCCGTTCTTCCGCCGTCGTAATCTTCGTCCGCCGTTCCAATCCGCCGACGATACGATCTACGGCATTCATAAAGTCGTCTTTCTGAACAAACTGCTTGTTGTTCCGAGCTGCAATCAAAGCCGCCTCGTTACAAACATTTGCAATATCCGCGCCGGAGAATCCCGGAGTCTGACGGGCCAGAAGATCCGTATCCACCGTATTATCAATCTTGATCGGACGCAAATGTACCGCAAAGATAGCCTTGCGTTCATTCAAGTCCGGCAGTTCCACATGAATCTGACGATCGAAACGGCCGGCACGAAGCAACGCCTTGTCCAGCACATCCGCACGGTTCGTTGCCGCCAAAATAATCACCCCGCTGTTCGACCCGAAACCATCCATTTCCGTCAACAACTGGTTCAGCGTATTCTCCCGTTCGTCGTTGCTATTCACATTCAAATTACGTCCGCGGGCACGTCCCACCGCATCAATCTCATCGATAAAGACAATACACGGAGCTTTTTCCTTGGCCTGGCGGAACAAATCACGCACACGCGACGCCCCGACACCCACAAACATTTCCACAAAGTCAGAACCCGAAAGCGAGAAGAAAGGAACATCAGCCTCTCCTGCCACAGCCTTAGCCAACAAGGTCTTACCCGTACCCGGAGGACCTACCAGCAAAGCTCCCTTCGGAATCTTTCCGCCCAACTCGGTATATTTGCTCGGATTCTTCAGGAAGGCAACGATT
>CALVFH010000105.1 GCA_944326775.1 uncultured Parabacteroides sp. | reverse complement strand
TGCCTTTTCTTGTACGAAACGCGGGGTTCTTTAAACAAGTCCCCGAATCTCCCCAAAATGGGCTAAAAAAATCGTTCGTTTTTTCTGGCCAAACCACATAAATGATGAAGCACTTTTTTAGGTGAGTTTTTATTAACACTACAAATATTAATACTAAATTTTATTGATTATGAACAAGAAAGTTTCTACACTTTTGACCGCGAGCTTATTGATGATGGGCCCGGTCTTTGGTAGCATCTTCGCGCAGTCTCAGATCCCTATCTCACAGGCTGTGAATGGTGAAACCTATGTAATACAAGCAAGTGAGTATTGGAATGCAGAAAATGGTACGAGTTGGGAGAATTCCGACTTCTCAGGTACTAATACTTATTACTTGTGTATGGATGATGAAGGTAATGTCACCTTAGATTTACATTCTAAATATACCGAGGCTGAAATTTGGACTGTCGGTATTAGTGGACCAAGAAATGATATTTATACGTTTACTTCATCTACGGGAAAAACACTTAAAGTAACAGATGCTGATAAAACAGTAAACCCCAGTGAATTTGTCTTAGGATCTACAACAAATTCTAATACATTAGAATGGTATACATCTTCTGGTGTAAAATACATGGTTGGTCACGTCTATGAAGATGGTAAACATAATGTTTTAGCTATTAAATATGAAGATGGCAAAACACAGGAAGAAGGCTATTATGATGCCTTCAAACTTATCAAAGTAGATGACACGACTATAGAGGATGGGGGAGATTTAAATGAACTTTACAATAAAAAAGGCTTCAACTTCGACGTTAAAGGCAAATTGTCTGATGTAGCTGTTGATGGTAACTTGTTCAACGAAGAAGGCACTACTGTTTGGGCTTTCTATTTAGGAACTCCTCATAAAGTACGTACAGATACAGAAAATGGTAAAACTTTGGAATTCCCTGCAGGTACTTATTTCTTCACGAATCGAGTATTGAATGACACTTATACAAGTGGCAACATTACTGAAGATAATATCGATTGGTTAAATTCTACATTCATCGCAATCAGCTCTACAGAAGTAGGTGAAGCTACAGATTCACAACGTCAAGCTGGCCAAGGCTTCATGCTTACAGAAGTAAAAGGTGAAGATTTTGTATATCCGGAAGCAAATCCGTCTGATGCAGAAGGTTTGAACATTGCTGTAAACAATGCTTGTTTCAAAGTTCAAACAAACCATTCAGCATCATATCCATATGCTTTGGCTGTAGAAGACTTCTATTATCAGGCTTCTGCTAAGAATGCTGAAACTGCAACACAGAAAAAGGAATCGGTTTATTTAGGAGTTATCTCTTATAATGAATCTTCTCAGAATATTGCCTCTATTCCTGTAACAAGTGGTGCAGCCATAGATAAAGCTGAACATATCTTCGGTTTTGTACAGGCTAATGTACAGGATGGTCGTCTGTTATTGAACGAAGATAAAACTCCGGCTGTTTATACCATCCAGTTTGTGGGGGATGAAACAAAAGATTTGGAAGGCAAATATCTGACTCTTGGTACTGAAAATGGATCTGGTTTCCGTTGGGAAGCTAAGGGTGGCGCTATTGCTGATGCTACTTATCCTGAATTCCAGTATGTGATTACAGATGTCCAGAAAGAAAAATCTTCAGACAAGATTTATTCTCATGTAACTTTCACGAACCGTGAAACAGGACAGTATTTTACTGCTAAGCTGTATCCGACGGGTGATGCGAACCAATATACTTTGTCATTCCCGAATAGCTTTAAATTTACTAATGTTGTTCCGTTTACAGTAAACCGTAATACTTATGCTGTAGATCCGCAAGCTCCTGTTACATTCACAACTGATATGGTTGTAGAATTGAAAAAAGTAACTCCAGATAACTATGCTGGTTTCTTGAATGTAGCAGACAAGACTATCCGTACAATCGCTTTTGCACGTGATGTGAATGTTACTTCAAACAGATTGTATGCTGCTGTAACAGGTAATGAAACAAATGGCTATGAGTTGAATGGTGCAGATGAATTTGCGACAGAAGTGTTTGATGCAGCTCAATGGCAGTTGGTGAAGAGCGAAAAACCGAAATCTATCACTCGTGTATTCGTCTATAACAATACAACTGACAATTCCGTAGATTTGGTTTCTAAAGGTGATAGCGTTTGTGCTTATACATATAAATTGCGTTATGTTGTTGATGGTACAGAAACTAATTACTATCTGAACAATGCAACGACAACATTGGAAAAATGCCCAGATATAGAAGATGCGAATGACTATATTATTAAAACAAATGCAGATGGCTCAGTTTCTATCTTTAATGCAGAAACTGAAGCTTTCTATAGTCAACAAGTAGCAAAAGATAATAAGCGAGTATCTATCAATGTACAGTTGAGTGGTAACGAATATAATTATGTTACTAATAATGATCGAAAGTTGATTTACGAATCAAAGTCCGCAGCAAGCGATATTAAGACCTACTTAGATCCTGAACACGCAGAAATCAGTTGGCCGGCAGAAGAAGGTCATGTAACGATTGCCAGCGAATTAGGTAACTACATCTCATTGAACGACGAACGCGATGGCATTTCTGTAAACGAAACTGAAGCAGTTCCATTCTATTTGCATGTAACTGACAAAGATGCTGTTGTTCCTTCATTCTATATCTCTGAAGGTATGGGCGAAGGCAGCAATGCTGAAAGCGAAAGAATGTTCTTGTTCAACCCGGTTGACTCTGTTGATTACTATGTAACAGAAAAAGGCGATTATGACAAGACTTACATGGTTCGCGAGAATGTTGTAAAAGCAATTGCTAAGGCTGGTACTTTGAATGAAAGCCGTGATACTATCACAATCAAAGTGAAAGGTGAAGCTGATAAGATGATTGCTGAAGAAGCAGACAACAGCAACAGAAATATCTGGGGTGGCATCAATCGCTTCAAGTTCCAGATTGTTGAAACCGAAGATGGTGATGGTCTGTATTACATCCGTCAGACTAAAGCCGGTTTGAAAGATGACGACTACGATACTACAACAGATCCGGAAGATTTCGTGACGAAGTATCTGTATGTTATCAATAACAAACTTGCTTGGGGTAACAGAAATCTTGCCGAGAAATTCGTTATTAAGACTGTAGCTGCTCCGACTGCTAACGAAGCCATCTCTGCAACCGACGTTAAGGTGGTTGCTCTCGACGGTGCCGTTAACGTTAAGAACGCAGCTGGCAAGAACGTAGTAGTATCTACTATCCTCGGCCAGATCGTGGCTAACGAAGTTCTGACATCTGACAACGCAACAATCAGCGTACCGGCAGGTATCGCCATCGTAAGCGTTGACGGTGAAGAAGCTGTTAAGGTTAGCGTAAAATAATAACCAGACAGGAAAACAGATGAAGGAGTTCGCTCCTTCATCTTCCTAAAGATAAAGTACCCCGCGAGGGCGAAAACTAGTTATTAATTTAGTTAGATAATAATAGTGTAATTGAAAAAAATTCTATGACTTCCGAGTATCTCCGCGAGGAAAGAAAGGAAGCACTAAAAAAGATGAAGGGCATTTCGAATACGGGATGCCCTTTTTCGTGTTACATATCCGCCATAGACAAACCCTTGTAGGAAAGGGCATACCCCTTGAACGCTCCCGTAGCCCGCAGGAAAGCGGCAGCTTTCGCCTCCAACGTGTCCATGTCAATATTTTCAGCCCGGCGCTTCACCTCGAAGAACGTCGCCGTACTGTCCAGTTCGTTTTCCGCCACGATGTCGATTTCATTTTCCCCCTTGCGGTCCCACCAGCCGCCAATGCGCGTATAAGCCTGCTGCGCAATCAGCACCCGCTTGAACCAACGTTCGAGCATCAGCCCGCTGAAAGTTTCATAATCGCGGTTGATGATGGTCTTCACGCTCCCGTAATTCTCAATCTCCAGCATATAACTGTACTTATAAATAAAGCGGAACCAAAACGTGAAAAAATTATCCTCAATCAGATAGCGCACATTCTTGGCCGAACTCTTCTCGAACAACGGCTGCTTCTTGGAAACAATCCCATACTCCTTCTCCAACTTGGTGAGGTAGCCGCCAATCTCCCGGCCCACCACATTCTCAATCTCCGAACGGGAAGTCTTCCCCCGGGCAATCGCCGACAGGATAGAAAAATAAATGC
This sequence comes from uncultured Parabacteroides sp., assembly GCA_944326775.1. GTDB lineage: Bacteria > Bacteroidota > Bacteroidia > Bacteroidales > Tannerellaceae > Parabacteroides. The sequence continues at coordinate 4,705 of CALVFH010000105.1, read as the reverse complement.
CGTAATCCTTACCGAACTCCTCGATAAGAATCGCCTTTCCCTCGCCCAGAAAGATGGAATCCGCCCTGATAATCTGGTCGATCATGCCCGCCTTGGTCGTTGCCCCTGCATCCACAAGCAGCTGCACATACTTCGCCACGCCCCCCGTGAACGCGTACAAGGCCAGCAAATCCTCTGCCGTATAGCCGGGATTATACTCCGCCAGAATCTCCTTCAGCACCGCCGGAGCAAACGGGCGCACGGTCATAAAACGCGATTGCCGGTTATACAGCGGCTCTTTCCTATCCTTGAACAGCTTCGTCATCATGGAATAAATCGAACCGCAAACAACCAGGTTGATATGGGATGTAGGACTGTACAAGTCCCAGATGCGCTGCATCTCGCTATACACCGATTTATTGACACGGAAAAACTCCTGGAACTCGTCGATAAAAAGCGTAAGCGGACGCTCGGCAGAAAGTTTCATCAGATACTCGAACACATCGGCGAAGCGTTCCGCCCGCCCCATAATCGGCACCCCCAACTTGTTCTCGATCTCAAGCCGGTAATCCTCGCACAAATCCCCCTCCGCTTTGCGGGCCACGAAGAAATAGAGAATCGGCTCATCCTCGTACGCCTTCCACACCAAAGAAGTCTTCCCGATCCGGCGACGCCCCGTCACCACCGTAAACTGGGCGTTCTCCTTAGCCCTCCCGCGAATCTCACGCAGGGAAGCCATTTCTTCCATCCTGTCGAAAAATCTCATACCCTTGTCCTTTCTGTTTATGGTTCCGAAACAGCGGTTTCCGAAACAGCGGTTTCGCTACTACAAAGGTACAGTATTTTTCTGTATCCAATTCTTTTTTTTTTTTAAATCCCTATCTTTGCGCGGAATCAAAAAACACCATTCGGTATGAATGCTATTCATAAGGTATGTGTCTATTGCGCTTCGAGCACGCAAATTGCCCCGCTGTATTTTGAAACCGCCTCACGGTTAGGCCGGCTTTTAGGCGAACGAAAGATTCGGGTGATCAATGGAGCAGGCAATATCGGCTTGATGAAAGCCGTCTCCGACGCGGCACTCGAAGCCGGAGGGACGGTCACCGGCGTCATTCCCCGTTTCATGGTGGAACAGGGCTGGCAGCATACCGGACTGACGGAACTGATCCAGGTCGAAACCATGCACGAACGGAAAGAGACGATGGCACATCTTTCGGACGCCGTAATTGCCCTGCCCGGCGGATGCGGCACCCTGGAAGAACTGCTTGAAATCATCACGTGGAAACAATTAGGGCTTTACACGCACCCGATTGTCATCCTCAACACCGGAGGCTATTTCGACCCGTTGCTAGCCATGTTCTCGCAGGCGGTAGAAGAACACTTCATGCGCCCCCAGCATACGCGGATGTGGAGTGTCGCCCAATCGGCAGAAGAAGCAATCGACCTGATACACTCGCTCCCGGAATGGGACCGGGGTGTACGCCGCTGGGCAGCTATCTGAACAACCATTTTCTAAAATGTGAAGGATAATCATGAAAAAAAGTTGCATCTATCTCCTTACCCTGCTCATTTTATTCGGTAGCTGCCGTTCGTCGCGTCCGCTGACCAGCACGGAAAAGGCCGGCATCGGAGCCGAAATCGGCTCGTTCTTCGGCTGGCTTTTCGGACGGGCCGTCGGGGAATCGATCGACGGAGGACGAGGAGAAGACATTGGCGGTGCATTAGGGTATATGGCCGGAGGCATTGCCGGCTCGACCATCGCCTACAACAAGTCGGAACGCGAAAAGGCAGCACGGGCAGAAACGGCACGCAACTACCCCGCGAAAACCCCGGCCATGAGCATTCCCCTGCTCAACATAGAAAGCTGCTTCGCCGGCAACGACGATACGCAAACCGACGCCCCGATCGTGGCAGGCGAAGAAGGATGGATTTCCTTCCTCATTGTCAACAACGGAAACTATGCCGCATTGGACGTACGGCCGACCGTCAAACTGGAACGTGGCGGGTCGGGCATAGAGCTGCAAGACGTAGGACCGATCGGCGACATCCCGGCACGCAGCAGCCTGATATACTCCGTACCCATCGCCACCAGCCCGAAGCTGCGCGACGGGAAAAAAGTAGTCGTCAGCATCCAACTGAAAGAGGGGAAAGGTTACGATATGGAAAAAAGAAAGTTTACTTTAAAAGTTTCAAGTAACAGGTAAATCTTCAAAGAGACTATGGACGATTTTGACATAAGAGATACGCATATTTCAGCCAGCGAACGCGAATACGAGAACAAACTCCGGCCGCTTTCGTTTCACGATTTCAGCGGACAGGCGAAGGTCGTGGAAAACCTCCGTGTTTTCGTGATGGCTGCCCGGATGCGGAAAGAAGCCCTCGACCACGTGTTGCTTCACGGGCCTCCAGGACTGGGAAAGACCACGCTGTCGAACATCATCGCCAACGAATTGGGAGTCGGTTTCAAAGTCACTTCAGGACCGGTACTCGACAAGCCGGGCGATTTGGCCGGTGTGCTGACCTCCCTGGATAAGAACGACGTCTTGTTTATCGACGAGATTCACCGCCTGAGTCCGGTCGTGGAAGAATACCTCTATTCGGCGATGGAAGACTACCGCATCGACATCATGATCGACAAAGGGCCGAGCGCACGCTCCATCCAGATAGACCTGGCACCCTTCACCCTGATCGGCGCCACAACACGCAGCGGCCTGCTGACCAGTCCGCTTCGTGCCCGCTTCGGCATCAACCTGCACCTGGAATATTACGACGCCTCGACCCTGACGAAAATCATCCTGCGAAGCGCCGACATCCTGAGTGTACCCTGCGAACTGGAAGCCGCCAAGGAAATCGCCTCGCGCAGCCGCGGCACGCCACGTATCGCCAACGCCCTGCTGCGCCGCGTACGCGACTTTGCCCAGGTGAAAGGCAGCGGAACGATAGACAAGTCCATCGCCTGCTATGCCTTGGAAGCGCTGAACATCGACCGTTACGGCCTGGACCAGATCGACAACAAGCTGCTGACGACCATCATCGACAAGTTCAAAGGCGGCCCCGTCGGACTGACCACCATCGCCACGGCATTGGGCGAAGACCCGGGCACCATCGAAGAGGTGTATGAACCCTTCCTCATCAAAGAAGGATTCCTGAAACGAACCCCCCGCGGACGTGAAGTAACCGACTTGGCCTATACCCATTTAGGACGCACCCGGGGCGACTGGGAAAAAGGATTGTTTGATTAAAGCTTATCATGGGATTAAAACAACTTGCCAAAGAAACCGCGGTTTACGGACTGAGCAGTATCGTAGGCCGCTTCCTCAACTGGATGCTCGTACCGATGTACACCCGTGTCTTTACCAACACGGGCGACTTCGGCATCGTCACGAACCTTTACGGATGGACCGCCCTGCTGCTGGTTATCCTGACCTACGGCATGGAAACCGGATTTTTCCGCTTCATCAACAAGAAAGAAGAACAGGAGCCGATGCGGGTCTATAGCACGGTACTGGCATCCCTGGCCGTCACGTCCACCCTCTTTTTCGGACTGGTCATGCTTCTGCTCCAACCGATCTGCCAAGGGATCGGTTATACGGAACATCCGGAATATGTCGCGATGATGGCCGGCATCGTTGCCGTAGATGCCTTCTGCTGCATCCCCTTTGCCTACCTGCGTTACAAAGGGCTGGCGTGGAACTTTGCAGGCATCCGCCTTTTCAACATCTTCCTGAACATCGCCCTGAACATCTTCCTGCTCGTTGCCTGTCCGAAGCTGTACCAGCAACATCCGGAATGGATCGACTGGTTCTACCTCCCGGGCTACGGAGTAGGTTATGTCTTTGTCGCCAATGTAGTCACCACGGCAGCCACCTTCCTGCTGCTCCTGCCCTACATGCGTCCGGCATTTAAGGTGCGGGCCGACTTCAGCCTGCTGAAGACCATCCTCCACTATTCCTTCCCGATCCTGCTGTTGGGCATAGCCGGCATCTTCAACCAGACCGCGGACAAGATCCTCTTCCCCTTCCTGTTTGAAGACAAGACGTATGCAAACGAGCAATTAGGCATTTACGGCGCCTGCTTCAAGATTGCCGTCGTGATGGTGATGTTTATCCAGGCCTTCCGCTATGCCTACGAACCGTTCATCTTCGCCCGGAACAAAAGCAGCGACAACAAGAAAGCATACAGCGAAGCGATGAAATATTTCATCATCTTCGCCCTGTTCATCTTCTTAGGTGTGATGTTCTATCTGGACATCCTGAAATATTTCGTCGGCGAACACTATTATGCCGGTTTGCGGGTCGTTCCCATCGTGATGCTGGGCGAACTGTTTTTCGGAATTTATTTCAACCTCTCGCTCTGGTATAAGCTGATTGACGAGACGGAATGGGGAGCCTATTTCTCGGCGGCAGGCTGTATCGCCACCGTAGCCATCATCCTCCTGGCCGGTCCGGTTTACGGCTACATGGCTTGCGCCTGGGCATCGTTTGCCTGCAACCTGCTGATGATGCTGCTTTCCTACTTTATCGGCCAAAAGAAATACCCGATCACCTACGACCTGAAATCGGCGGCAGCCTACAGCGTGCTTACCGCCATCCTCTATGCGGCAGCCATGCTCCCGGACATCCGCCCGGAATGGTTGAAAATAGGCTATAGGACTATTTTTCTGATTATTTATATTCTCATTGTGTGGAAATTTGAATTTAAGACTAAACATCTGTCACATGCATAA
>CALVFH010000104.1 GCA_944326775.1 uncultured Parabacteroides sp. | reverse complement strand
TGTTGAAGCCCTTCAGAACCTTGCCTAAAGCGATTGGCAGGCGGCGCCTACCCCAATTTGGCACGCAAATACCGGCCCGTATAGGAAGTTTCGCAGGCGGCAATCTCCTCCGGCGTCCCGGCACAGACCAGATGGCCTCCGGCTTTTCCGCCCTCTGGACCGAGGTCTATCACGTAGTCCGCACATTTGATGACATCCAGGTTGTGCTCGATAATCACCACCGTATGCCCCTTCGCGATAAGCGCATGGAAAGCGTTCAACAAGGTTCTAATGTCGTGGAAATGCAGGCCGGTCGTCGGTTCATCAAACACGAACAGGGTGGGCTGCTGTTTCTCCTGGCCCAGATAGTAGGCCAGCTTTACGCGCTGGTTTTCGCCTCCGGAAAGGGTGGATGAAGATTGCCCCAGCTTGATATAGCCCAGGCCGACATCCTGCAGCGGTTTCAGGCGACGGATAATCTTCTGTTCCATGGCGCCGCTATGCTGGCTGAAGAACTCGATGGCCTGGTTGACGGTCATCTCCAGCACGTCGTAGATATTGGCACCCTGATATTCCACGTCGAGCACCTCCCGACGGAAGCGTTTGCCGTGGCAGGCCTCGCATTCCAGGGTAATATCGGCCATGAACTGCATCTCGACCGTGATGCGCCCTTCGCCCTTGCATTCCTCGCAGCGCCCGCCTTCCTTATTGAAGGAAAAATAGGCGGCCGAGAAACCCAGTTGCTTGGCCAAAGGCTGCTCACCGAAAAGTTTGCGGATTTCATCATACGCGCCGACATACGTCACCGGATTGGAGCGCGAACTTTTGCCGATGGTGTTCTGGTCAACGAATTCGACGGCGCTGATCAGCGAGATGTCGCCCGAAATATCGGAACAATCCACCGTCAGGCGGGTTACGTCGTCCAGCCGCTGGCGGAGTCCTTCATAAAAAACGTCGCGCACCAACGAGCTTTTGCCCGAGCCGCTGACGCCCGTGACCACCGTCATCACGTTTAAGGGGAAACGCACATCCAAGCCTTTCAAATTATTGGCCCGCGCACCCTTTACTTCAATATAATTATTCCACGGACGGCGGAACGGAGGGAGTTCTATCCTGTCCTGACCGGTCAGATAACGCACCGTAAAGCTGTCGGAGTCTTTCGGAAGGTCGCAGACATTCCCCTGAAAGACCACTTCCCCACCCAGACGGCCGGCTTTGGGACCAATATCGATGATGTAATCGGCCGCACGGATGATTTCCTCGTCATGCTCCACAACGACGACGGTATTTCCCAGTTGTTGCAACTGCCGAAGGACTTGTATCAACAAATCCGTATCGCGCGAATGCAGCCCAATGCTCGGCTCATCCAAAATATACAGCGAACCAACCAGACTACTTCCTAACGAGGTAGCCAGATTGATGCGCTGGCTTTCCCCACCGGAGAGCGAAGAGGAAAGACGGTCGAGCGTCAGGTAACCCAGGCCAACGTCGAGCAGAAATTGCAGGCGGTTGCTGATTTCCGTCAAGAGGCGACGGGCCACGGCAGCATCCGTCTCGCTCAATTGCAGATGGTCGAAGAAAGGTTTGAGCTCCGTAATCGGCATGGAGACCAGCTGGGCGATATTTTTCCCGCCGACATGCACGTAAAGCGCTTCGGGCTTCAACCGGCTGCCTTTGCACTTCGGACAAGTGGTTTTCCCCCGGTAACGCGCAAGCATGACGCGGTACTGAATCTTATAGAGATTCTCGCCTACATATTTGAAGAAGTCGTCAATGCCGTGCAGGCCACGCGCACCATGCCAAAGCAGGTCTTTCTCGGCTTCCGTAAGTTGATAATAAGGACGGTGTATCGGAAACTTGTAACGCTCACTCTTCACGATAAAGTCTTTCAGCCAATCCCCCATCACCTCGCCTTTCCAGCAGACGACAGCACCTTCATAAACCGACAGGCTGCGGTCGGGAACCACCAGATGCTCGTCGATACCCAGGACTTTGCCAAAACCTTCGCACTCCGGACAGGCACCTAAGGGATTGTTGAAATTGAACATCGATTCGGTCGGTTCCTCAAACTTGATGCCGTCGGCTTCAAACTTCTTGGAGAATTCACGCATACATGTCTGGTCGGGCAGATATACGCGGACACGGCAAACATCGTGGCCTTCATAGAAAGCCGTCTCTACGGAGTCGGCCAAACGACTGTATAGCGACTTATCAGAGGAAACGGCCAGGCGGTCAATCATCAGTTCCACCGGACGCTCCATCAAAGCTTCATCGGCCATCACTTCCTGAATCCGATAGACCTTGTCGTCAACAAACAAACGAGTATATCCTTCTTTCTGCAGGATTTCCAACTGGCTCTTCATGGAGCGGCCGACCGGACAAACCACCGGAGCAAAAATGGCAAAACGAGTTCCTTCCGGATAAGCCAGCACAGCCTCTACCACATCCTTGGTCTGATGCTTCTTGACCTCTTCGCCCGATACCGGAGAAATGGTTTTCCCGATGCGGGCAAACAACAGACGGAGATATTCATAAATTTCCGTGGAAGTACCTACCGTGGAACGCGGATTACGGGTATTGACTTTCTGTTCGATTGCGATAGCGGGCGGAATTCCCTTGATGTAATCACATTCAGGCTTGCTCATACGCCCCAAAAACTGACGGGCATAGGCCGAAAGGCTCTCTACATAACGCCGCTGCCCCTCGGCATAGAGCGTATCGAAAGCTAATGATGATTTACCGCTCCCCGACAAGCCGGTAATGACGACCAGCTTGTTGCGAGGAATTTCCACATCGATATTCTTCAGATTGTTGACCCTGGCACCTTTTATCAGGATTGAATCTCTTTCATCCATACTTTCCAAATGTATTCCTCAGGAGAAAATCAGATGTTTTCCAAAACGGTTTTGATATATTCCCAAGTCCGGCTTACCGACGAAATGCTTACCCGTTCGTCCGGCGAATGCGGGTGTTGCAAGTCCGGGCCTATGGATATCATGTCCATATTCGGATAGGCCCCCTGGATAATGCCGCATTCCAGACCGGCATGCATCACTTTCACCGCTGGTTCTTTTCCAAACAATTTCTGATAGGTTTCTTTCATCAAATGCAGAATAGGAGAGTTGATATCCGGCTGCCAGCCGTTATAACTATTCGCAATCTCTACCTTTCCTCCGGCGAGCGCAAAGATGCTTTCCAAGCTGGAGCAAACCGCATCTTTCCGGCTCTCCGAAGAACTGCGAACCAGCATTTGGACTTCAATCAATTCATTGGAAGTACGAACAACGGAGAGATTGGTGGAAGATTCAACAGTACCCGGGAAATCATGCAACATGCTGATGACCCCATTCTGACAACCTTCTATGGCATTAATCAAATCATCTTGTATTTCTTCCGGAATCAAGGTATCGGGCAGTTCCGTCATCTCGGCCGAGAAACTCAGATTTTCCTCGATCCCTTTATATTCCTCCTGGAACATATCCTGATAATCGGAGACCAGCTCCCAAAGCGCTTCTACGTTATCTCCCGGAATCGTAATAACGGCAACCGCCTCGCGAGGGATTGCATTATGCAGATTTCCTCCTTCCACGGAAGAAAGACGGGCTCCATAATCACAAACCGCCTCTTTCAGGAAACGAAACATCAATTTATTCGCATTGGCACGTCCGAGATGGATATCCACACCCGAATGTCCACCTTTCAGACCGGTAAGCGTAACTTTCACGGCTTTATCGCCTTCCGGGACATAGGTATCTTCCTTAAACTGGAACGTAACATTGACATCCGCTCCTCCGGCACAACCTACGAAAAGCTGCCCTTCCTCTTCCGAATCGCAATTCAACAGGATATCCCCTTTCAAAAAGCCCGGCTTCAAATCAACAGCTCCGTCCATTCCTTCTTCTTCGTTAATAGTAAACAGAGCTTCCAACGGACCATGCTTCAATGTCTTATCCGTCAAGGCAGCTAAAGCGAATGAAGCGCCGATGCCATTATCGGCACCCAAGGTAGTACCACGAGCCTTTACCCAGTCGCCATCCACATACGCATCAATCGGATCTGTCAAAAAATTATGGTTTACGGAAGCATTCTTTTGCGCTACCATATCCAAATGAGCCTGCAGGGTTACGGTTTTATGGTTTTCCATACCGGGCGTAGCCGGTTTACGTATTAAGACGTTTCCCACTTCGTCTCGCAGGGTCTCCAAACCCAAACGCTGACCAGTTTCAGCGACATAACGGGTTACCGCATCCATATGCCCGGTCGGGCGCGGGATTTGTGTAAGGTCATAAAAATAACCCCAAACAAGTTCTGGAGATAAACTCTTGATTTCTGCTGACATAACAACTATATTTAGAAATTAATACTGTATAGTTTTCCTATTGATAAGCGGTAGAAGTACGATACTGGCCAAACCACACAAGCCGGTCCAGACTGTCTGTACCGTATGAACTACCAGGGCAAAAGCCGCCGCATCATTCTCATTCACGCCAAAACAAATCAACGTCGCGATAACCATAAAATGCCACGGTCCTATCCCCCCTTGCACCGGAACTGCAACGGCAATACTCCCCATTGCAAATGCAATCAATCCAACTACGACACCTAAATCTTTTGTGAAACCGAATGCATAAAAAGTGACGTAAAAATAATAAAAATAACCGGCCCAAATTAGCAGAGTTTCTACTAAAAATAAACCTTTATGTTTCATTGTCTGAAAACTCCGGATTCCAAACCAGACATTCTGCAACAATCCTTTGGCTTTTTGCACCAGCGTAAAGTTACTCATATATCGGAATATGAACCAAACAACCAGAATAAAAATTACAAGGGCTACATAAATCCAAATAGAATGAAACATGGAATGGAATCCGGCCAACAGCTCCGGATTGCGTGCGAAAAAGCTTTGAAAAAAGCCGAAATTGAACACAATGATTCCCAACGTAATCAAGCCTACCATCACCGTATCACTTATTCTGTCAACCAGCAATGTTCCCAATAATTTGCTGAACGATATTTTGTCATATTTCGTCACCATTCCACAACGCCAGACCTCTCCCACCCGGGGTAATACCAGATTGACTGCATAATTTCCCAGAACAGCCAAAACCGCATTCCGCATCCGGAAAGGTTCACCCAAGGAACTGATGAGCAGCCCCCAGCGCAAACCGCGGGTAATATTGGCACCTAACCCAAAAAGCAACGAAAATAGGATGATTTCATAACGCACGCCATTCCGGACCACTCGCCATATCTCCGTAAAATCCATTTTGCTATACAAGAACCATAAAAGCAAACAGCCCAACAATAAGGGAAGAAATACTTTCAGCAGCGTTTGAAGTAGATGTTTTAATGCCATTAATATAATTGTATGCCCCGCCCTTACAGATCGTTCTACGCCACAATCAGAACAGCGAGAGTTGAGTTATTGAATTATTTGTTGTACTTTTGTACGTCTGCAAAGATAAACAATATATTGGAATAGGAACATATTACATCTTTCGTTAGTGGATGAGATTAGTAAAACCTAAAAAAGCATTAGGCCAGCATTTCCTGAAGGATTTGCAAATAGCCCGCCGCATTGCCGGTACATTGGATGCCTACAAGGGAATGCCCGTCTTAGAGATCGGTCCCGGTATGGGTGTCCTTACCCAATTCCTTTTGGAAGAAGGGCACGATCTTACGGTAGTGGAACTGGATCGCGAATCGGTCGCCTTCTTAGAAAAGAATTTCCCAGCACTTGAAGGGAGAATCCTCTCCGCAGATTTTTTAAAACTCGACTTATCAGAACTCTTCCCGCAGCAGTTCTGCATTATCGGGAATTATCCCTATAATATTTCCAGCCAGATATTTTTCAAAGTGCTGGACTATAAAGATAACATACCCTGTTGTTCTGGTATGATTCAGAAGGAAGTTGCCGAACGTCTGGCTTCTCCTCCCGGAAAAAAAAGTTATGGAATCCTCAGTGTACTTCTGCAAGCTTGGTATGACATTGAATATCTGTTTACTGTAAGCGAACAGGTTTTCGACCCGCCCCCAAAAGTAAAAAGCGCCGTTATCCGAATGACGCGCAATACACGGACATCTTTAGGATGTGACGAAAAACTTTTCAAGACCGTTGTCAAAACGGCTTTCAACCAACGGCGGAAAACATTGCGAAACTCCATGAAACCGCTGTTGGGAAAAGATTTTCCGGAATATGGACATCCTATTTTCGACAAACGCCCGGAACAGCTTTCGGTAGAACAGTTCGTCGAACTGACGCTTATGAGTGCGAATTACCTCTCCACCTTAGAATGATAATACGATACGACCATGATAGAATTAACGAAAGAATATATTGAAAATTTCCGCAAGATTATTGCTGACCGAGACGATGCGCAGGCCAAAGAATTGCTAAAAGATCTTTATCCAGCCGATATAGCTGAATTATACAAAGAACTTGACCTGGACGAGGCTATCTACCTCTATCTCCTGATGGACGACGAAAAAGCGGCAGACGTCTTGATGGAACTCGACGAAGAAGACCGACACAAACTTCTGAAAGAGTTACCAAACGAACTTATCGCCAAGCGTTTCGTCGATAACATGGAGACCGACGACGCCGTTGACCTGATGCGAGAGCTCGACGAAGACCGGCAGGAAGAAATTCTTTCCCATGTCCCCGACGTAGAACAGGCCGGCGATATCGTTGACCTTCTGAAATACGACGAAGATACCGCCGGCGGTCTGATGGGTACGGAAATGATCGTGGTCAACGAAAACTGGAGTATGCCCAAATGCATCGACGAAATGCGCAAGCAAGCCGAAGAAGTCGATGAAATCTATTACGTCTATGTAATCGACGACGACGAGCGTCTGAAAGGCGTCCTCCCCCTCAAGCAGATGATTACCAGCCCATCTGTTTCACGCATCAAACACGTCATGAAAAAAGACCCGATTGCCGTACGCGACAGCGACAGCATCGAAGACGTTGCGCAAACCATCGAGAAGTACGACTTAGTGGCACTGCCCGTCATCGACAGCATCGGGCGGCTTATCGGGCGCATCACCATCGACGACGTAATGGATGAAGTCCGCGAACAGCACGAACGCGATTACCAGTTGGCATCCGGTATCTCGCAAGACGTAGAAACATCCGATAATGTTTTCACCCAAACCGCTGCCCGCCTGCCGTGGCTGCTCATCGGAATGTTAGGCGGATTAGGGAACTCTCTTATCTTAGGAGGATTTGAAGGAAGCTTGGCAGCCAATCCCAAAATGGCCCTTTTTATCCCACTTATCGGTGGAACCGGCGGAAATGTCGGCATCCAATCTTCGGCCATCGTGGTACAAGGCTTGGCAAACAACACGCTGAAAGAAGGGAACGTAATTCCGCAAATTCTGAAAGAAGCTGTGGTTTCTCTCATTAATGCCAGCATCATCAGCCTCGTCGTCTTTCTTTACAACTTCTTTGTTTTGGGCGACCGGACTGTAACCATTTCCGTATCGCTCAGCCTGTTCGCCGTCGTCATGTTTGCCAGTATCTTCGGAACGCTCGTCCCGATGACGCTCGACCGTCTGAAAATCGACCCGGCTTTGGCTACAGGCCCATTTATCACCATCACCAACGATATTATCGGCATGCTTATTTATATGTATGTTGCTTCTTCGTTCAGCTAAGAAAACACAACAATAAACATCTTATTCTCAGCACACGACTCCTTGCTTTTCAGCAACTGCACCTTTGAAAACGGAGAAGTCTGCGCCATATTCGCAGGGCCTTTCACGGTCTCAATGCATAAAAGCAGCCTCCTTATCGCCGGTATGTATTCTTTCCTGCCCGCCCGTATCAGTGCTTTTTCCTTAGTGATGGGACGACATTATCATCATAGCGATACTTCAAACATCCCGTTTTCTTATTTGATTGAAAAAGATGGAATGGTTAGATCTCTCCGGCTTGATTCTGCCTGCCAAAATCCTCAATAAAATGCTCGACGATATAGAAACCGGGAACATCACAAACCTCGCAGAAATCGAAAGGTTTTTCCAGGAAATACATGCCCGATATTACTCGCTTGAATGGGATTGGGCCTATCCCATCATTGAGCAATTTTATGAAGTAAACCTTCAGGAAATTACAGCAAACGACCTTATCCAGCTGATTACTCAATGGAAAGATTCGGTCATCGGGCTCGATCATCTGCTCTATCAAGATGCCCGCAAGGAATTCTCACTTACGGCAATGACCGGCTTTGGGGTAGATGGTTCAGAAATGGAAAAACGGCAAGATTTTGAAGGCGTCCGTGGCGTATTCGAAAAAAATCCTTTTGTAGCCGCCGTGCAACAACATATTGAAAAGAAACAAGCCTTAGGGGACGAAATGATCAAACGCTTATCCGGCTTGTAAACATTTTCCATGCTCATTTCCTATACTTTCGCCAAAAAAAAGATAGCAATTCTATAGAAATGATGTGCCTGCATTTTGCGGACGCATCATCTATGGAGAAATGATGCTCCTGCATTTTGCAGACACATCATCTGTGGAGAAATGATGCTCCTGCATTTTGCAGACACATCATCTGTGGAGAAATGATGCTCCTGCATTTTGCAGACACATCATCTATGGAGAAATGATGCTCCTGCATTTTGCAGACGCATCATCTATGTAGAAATGATACTCCTGCATTTTGAGTTCACATCATTTCCCAAAAGATGATGCGTTTTCATTTAAAGAAATCAAATCTACCTTTGGAGTTGTAAAAGGAATAATCTAAGTATTTTACTCCTAGAGACCTCTTCGGGTAAGTTCCTTATCAAGTTCAATAGTAAACATGATGTCACTTAAAAAGGACTTAAAGGACCGCCTTGAGAGTACTGCCTTATATGAAGATCCTGTTCATCAGAGCAGATGTTTACCGCCAGCCTCTTTTAGATTCTACCTCACGATAGACACCCTTGCTAATGGCTGTATGATTCCCGCTATTAGGGCTCATTGGGGACTTACACCCGTTAGCTAATACTCATGCCGAGCATACTAAAAGAGGGGACACCATTCGGTGTCCCCTCTCCACTTAAGACTTTACCAATCATAGCCACTGGCTCTGGTTACGTAAAATCCTTACCTCATAGT
>CALVFH010000103.1 GCA_944326775.1 uncultured Parabacteroides sp. | reverse complement strand
TGATAATACGCATTTTACAGATATATATTTTCTCTTTTTATGATTTTCTTTTCTTTATATCACTTTCCTATGCAAAAGTGTTTAAATATATTTCCTAATACTTCATCCGTTGTGACCTCACCAACTATATCAGAAAGGTGATATATGCATTCACGGAGATCTTGAGATATGAAATCGCCGGAAAGGTTTGAAGATAAGCCGGTTTCTACACGGTGGATGGAGTCGAGGGCATGCATAAGAGCTTCATAATGGCGGGTATTACTGATGATGATATCTGCCTGATTTCCTTCGGGCAGGTTTACCGATTCGGTTAGTGTTTCCTGGAGTTGTTCGAGACCTATGCGTTCTTTAGCTGAAATTGAAATGATTCGGGCATTTTCTGAAAGATTGGGGATGACAGGAGGTTCGGAGGTACGTAAATCAGCTTTATTGAAGACGATGATGAGCTGTTTCTCTTTGCATCGTGGTAAGATGAGGGATGATAATGTTGCAATTTGTTGGGTAGCCTGTGTATTGTCAATAACCCATAGAACAATTTGTGCTTGATCAAGTGCACGAAAGCTCCGTTCGATGCCGAGAGCTTCGATTGTGTCATGTGTCTCGCGGATTCCAGCAGTATCAATAAAGCGGAATAGCTGTCCGTTGATATTTACAGTGTCTTCAATAATATCACGGGTTGTACCATGAATGTCGCTTACGATAGCTTTGTCTTCATTGAGCAATACATTTAGTAATGTTGATTTTCCTGCGTTGGTTTCTCCAATGATAGCTACGGGAATGCCATTTTTAATAGCGTTCCCTGTGCTGAAAGAGTGGATCAGATGACTGATGGTATGTTCTATCTTTCGAGTTAAATTTTTCAGCTCTGTACGATCGGCAAATTCCAGCTCTTCGTGATCTGAAAAATCTAATTCCAATTCCATTAGCGAAGTGATGTGGAGTAATTGGTCGCGCAATTCGCGCAATTTCCTACTGAATCCACCACGCATTTGATTAAGTGCTAAGCGATGTTGTCCAGCAGAGGTCGCTGCAATGAGGTCGGCAACCGCTTCCGCTTGGCTTAAATCCATTTTTCCGTTCATAAAAGCTCGTTGGGTGAATTCTCCGGCCTTTGCCAATTGGCAACCTGACTCGATAAGGGCACGGAGAATACGCTGCTGGATGTAAAGAGACCCGTGGCACGAGATTTCCACCGTATCCTCGCCTGTGAAAGAATGCGGTGCCCGAAAAACAGCGATTACCACGTCGTCAATATGTTCTCCGTTATGTCGGAAAGTTCCGTATAGCATCGTATAACCCGCCTGCGTGCTCAATGCTTTGTTTTTTTTCTGTGCATGAAACAGTTTGTCGCAAATAGAAAAGGATTCTGGACCAGAAACACGTATTACCGCGATTCCGCCCACACCAGGAGCCGTAGATATGGCGCAAATCGTACTCATTAATCTTCTTTTAATAATAGGCGGAGGACTTTGCTATGCAGTTTTGCTTTTGCTTAGCCCTCCGTTGGTGAAAATCAGTATTTGTTAAACATTTATCAGTTCGTATTTACGGGTTCCAATACCGATTTTTTCGGCATGCTGCAATCCAGATTGCCAATTCGTATCGGGATGGATCAAATGAAACTTGTCCGAGCCTTCCAATCCTTCATGAGGATGTTTTTCTGACAGACAATTATTAGTTTGCAGTAGTGGTGCATTACAAACCATGTCTGCACAAGCTTGGTCAAGCGCAACCGGGTCGAATGAAGCAGCGATTCCTAAGTCGGGGACAATTGCGGCGTCATTATGGTTCCAGCAATCACATTCTGGTGACACGTTCATGATAAAGCTGATATGAAAATTGGGTTTGTCCAGTAAAACGGCCTTTGTGTATTCTGCAATTTTGCAATTCAGGTTCTCAGAGGTATCCCATTCACCCAAGACAGCCCCATCAAATTGGCAAAGGGCCACACATTGGCCACAACCAACACATTTTGCGTAGTTGATAACGGCTTTATGTTCTTCATCAAGATGTATTGCCGAGTGACGACAATGCGTAACGCAAATATTACATCCCCGGCAATGTTCACGATCGATTTTCGGTTGTGATGAAGCATGCAACTCCATCTTACCAGCCACACTAGCAGCACCCATACCCAGATTTTTCAGTGTTCCTCCGAATCCGGCTTGTTCGTGACCCTTAAAATGTGTCATCGAAATGATAATGTCAGCATCGGCTACGGCTGCACCGATCTTTGGAGCTTTGCAATATTCACCGTTGATTTCTATTTCGCGGCATTCCGTGCCTTTTAATCCGTCAGCAATAATGACGTCGCATTTCGCAGATATTGGGTTGAAACCATTTTCCATTGCGCTCTTTAGATGATCTACTGCGTTTGAGCGTCCTCCCGAATAGAGCGTGTTGCAATCCGTTAGGAACGGTTTTCCTCCTAGCTCGCGGATTAGCGTAGCCATCCGAGCTGCATAATTGGGGCGGATATAGGCTAAATTTCCCGGTTCGCCGAAATGGATTTTAATGGCTACAAATTGGTCTTTGAAATTGATGTTGGCGATTCCCGCACGTTTCACCAGCCGTTCCATTTTGTCGAGTAGGTTACTCTTCGGGTTTGTACGTAAATTAGTAAAATAAACTTTCGATGCTTCCATAATCGCTTTTATTGGTTTTTAGTGCTACAAATTTACGCATTTTCCGGAAAAAGAACTTCCTTTTGCTAGTTTTCCTTTGTTGTTGCGTTACTAAATAAGGTAATGGTCTATTTTCTCACGGCACTGTGTTTGAAGGCAAAAATAATTTATAAATTTAAAAAGTGTTTTTGTTCTAATGCGAAAGTCTTTTCAAAATTGAGAAACCGTTTTGTATTAATACGAGCGAAAGTAAAAAAGCACTACCTTCGTCCTGTAAAAATTAAAATAACCATGGAATCTTTTGAATATATCGACCTTGGACAGATTGCTTATGCTGACGCGCTGGAACGCCAGACGCAAGCTTTCGAACAGTTACTTGCTGCCAAGAAACAGGGAAAAGAGGGCAGAAGTCGTCTTTTCTTTTGTGAGCATGAACCGGTTTTTACCATCGGGAAGAGTGGGAAGGAAGCAAATTTATTAGTCTCTGAAGCCTTACTAGCCCAGCGTGGAATAAAATTTTATCATATTTCGCGTGGGGGGGATATTACGTATCACGGACCGGGGCAGATTACTGGATATCCGGTTTTTGACCTAGAGCATTGGCATTTGGGGCTAAAAGCATACATTTGGCGACTTGAGGAAGTCGTCATTCGTTTTTTGAAAGGCTATGGCGTACTCGGGATGCGCCTTGAAGGGGCTACGGGGGTTTGGCTCGATCCGTACGAAACCGGTCGTGCCCGAAAAATATGTGCTATCGGTGTGAAAAGTAGTCGCTACGTAACGATGCATGGCTTTGCCCTCAATATTAATACTGATTTGGATTATTTTTCACTAATCAATCCGTGCGGATTTACCGACAAAGGAGTCACATCTCTTTCCCGCGAATTGAAAAAGCCTCTTGATTTTGAACGATGTAAAACGGAATTGCTGCAAAGCTTCGGTGAAATGTTTCCTTGATTTTCTGTGTTTATTTTGATTCTGTCCGCGTGCTGTCAGTTGCTTCTTCGACGGGTGTTTTCCGCTTTTTCGAGAGGAAAGGTAGCAAGGAACGACGATGGAAGAAGTCGCTGAAGCTGGAAAAGTCGCGTTTGAACATGATGCCGACTCCTTGCGTGGTGAGGGCCTGTTTCAGATATTGATATAAATCGTTTGCATGGTTATAGGCCTTCAATCGGATATCACCATTCTTGGTCAGTTTGTATTCAAGGTCGAATTCTCCAATAAACGCATTCTTCTGGTTGGGGTTATTCTTATATCCAAAGTTTCCGTTAAATATCAGCCGGTTGTTGAGCAGTTGGCTCGAGAGGAGCATTTCTACTTCTGTGTCAGGGATACCATCTTCGCTGGCGCGGATATTAGTTCCAATTTGTACTTTGTCGGTTATGCTGTTCAGCAAACTGGAAATCTGTGAGGAAAGGGCCGATGACGCTACGGCAGTAAAATCATTCGAGCCGCGGGTACCAGTATATTCGGGCGTATAGAATTTGTTCAGGACCAAAAGATAAACAATCTGACGAGTCATCATGTCTTCCGTATCAACAAGACTCTTTACTTGGCGTTCCAATTCTTCGTTTGAACCGGGGAGTTCGAGGTCGAATGAAATTTGAGGGCTACGCAGAGGGCCGTCCAACTGTAACACGCAATTAACAGGCACATTCGTACGTGGACTTTCCATTACCAAACTTTGGTCAAGGTCACCGATGTTAGCTGTAAGATTATAAATAGCATTGATATTCATGATAGCTGTGAGCGGATCGCCGTTAAACGTAATTAGACTGCCTTCGCGGATCTGGAATTCCTTGTGGATAAGCTGCTGAAGACTGAAATTATAACTGCCGCTTTCTATTCCGACATTGCCGTACATGCGTAAGTCGGTTTTATTGCCATAAGTAATTTGGAGACTTCCGCTTCCGTAGCCTTTGATGCAGTCTCCTGCCGTAGGATCCATGATTAGCTCGACACTGGCATCTGGGGTGATATCAAGAAGAAAGTTCATTCTGATTTCCGCCCCTTCGTCGGCAAGTAGAGAAGGGGGGGTGAGCAAATCGGAATGTTCTGCTTGTTTACCGGAGTTTTCTACCCGCTTCTTTTTATTGACAAATGTGATGAAATCGTATTCCATAGCTTTCGAACCACTCATAAAATTCAGGAAAACCTTGGTCTGCGGCTCATTGCGCATATTGATGTTGATGTTAATCACCTGTGCATCGCCTTTAATCTGTGCAGTGCCGCTGCCAAAGACTGTTCCATATATCAGCGGGTTATGTTTTTCCGTGGCATTATACATCAGCATGTTGTTGGCACGGATATCTACTTGGTAATTGAATTCTTTAAAATGACGGTGATGGACAGTGAGGTCAACTTTCCCTGTATTCCGGAATTTATCGTATATCGTCAAGTTGCGAATCTTGATGGAAGTAGAATCCAGATATACCGAATCGGAGAAAGTATAATAAGTATCAAGAAAATCGATGCCCAGACCGCCGTTTTTGACAAACGCTTTACCTTCAACGGTTAATTCCTTGAAGGGACCATGCAAATGGATGCTACCAAAACCTTCACCCCGGACGTCGCGGGCTATTTTTTCCATGAAAGGTTGTAAAAAGGCGACATTGATGTCGTTCGCATCAAAATGGAGAGAGAGACCGGCTGGCCGATTGGGACTTTTTACAGGATATACATATCCATAGACGTCGGTCCAGGTGCTGTCGTTCTTATAAATGCTTCCATCCATCAGAATTCCCTGTTGCTCGTTGTCCCAAGCACTATAGAGTTTCAACATTCCCAAGGGAACCTGATTGAACGAGAAATCGCGGACCAGTAACATGTCTGTGTTTAGTATCCGGCTACCGTAGAGGTCGTTGATATTGAACTTTCCTGTGGCTTTACCGGCAAATTGCAGGGCGGGAATGTTTAGGATGTCGAAAATGTTGCTTAGTTCGATGTCGTTAAGTTCTAATTTCAGAGAATCTGTTGGTTCAGGCGAAATGAAACCGTTCAGTTTAGCGTATTGGCGGTCATGATAAACGTAAAAATCGCGTACTTCGATGCGTTTTCCCCCTTCGATACGGACGGAAGCTGGTGAGATATTCCAGATACTGTCGTTTAAAATCAGTTGAGTAGGGTTTATACGGATATCTGCATGTTTTTCGTGAAGGCCGTCGCTGTTTTCTTCTTCCGAGAAATGAGCTGACGCCGAGAGATCCGCCTGGAACGTCCGTTCTTTGTTATTAGACCATTGGACAAGTGTATTCAGAAGGTTGTCTTTGGCATCAAGTTGTAAATTGAGATTATTCTTCCTGCCCTTGGCATTATAATTCACCGCTTTTATATGAACATCAATCTTGTCATATAAATTGTTGCAATTGATATAACCAGATTGGAATGCACTTTTCCCGGCTTTGAAATGTGGCAAATAGGCCTCGAAGCGAAAACGGTTATATATATTATTGTAAAGACCGGTAATACGCCCAGGAGTTAGCATCGTAAACGGAAGTTTAAGCGTATTCGACAGTACTTCTGTATTTTGAATAGTCAGCAGAAGGGAGAAGTTATTTTCTTGTATAGGTTTCTGATGCGAACTGTGGATAAGGGCAGGCAGATATTCCTCTAAAGTTTTCTGGAAACTTGGCACGATGGTTGCGAAAGAATAAGCTCCGGAGATTTCACCATTTAGTAGGTCTGAGGAGATGAGCAAACGGCGGTCAGCAGCATTTCCGGAAGCTTCGATCTTCAATTGTTTGAGGAAAAAGTCGCTTGGTGTTGTCTTGAAGGAAAGGCTATCGAGCGTAATATTGCCTTCGATGTTGTCAATATTGTCTCCTGAAAAATCGGCATTGAGTTTGAAGGCAATTTCCGGTTGTTCATATTTTTGCGTTAGGTGGAGAATGTCAGGGTGGAAATCTTTCACCTCGGCCATAAAGTTAAAGACTGAGTTTTTTCCTTGATGTTGGAAGAATCCGTCGGCATGAAGACGTGCATTGGGATCATTGATTTGCAGACATCCGTCGAATGTGTTGCGCCTGAAGTTTCCGTCGATGGTAATATCCGCATAACGGTATCCCTTAAAGTCAAAATCAGTAATGCGCGACGCTATGACACCGGCAAAATGTCCTCCCTCGGGACGCTTAGCATCAATCTCAATGTCGAGTTTCCCTTCTCCCAGCGGATTGTTTTCAGGCAAAAGATCGTGGAGGCGAAGATTGGAAGTTGATAAATGTCCTTTCAGGTAGGCTGCAATATGTTCGTCAGGATTTTTTCCTACAATTAAGTCCGTTTGAATACTTCCGATAGCCGTATTTAGTTTTCCGTAGGCCACCAGATTATCAAAGAAACCAGAGATTTCACCAGTAAAATCAATTGTACCCAGATTTTGAATAGGTTTAGGTAATTGAACAGGTGATTTGCTGAATCCATTCACCAGCCAGTTAAGTCCTTTGCTGGTGATAAACATATTATTGATCTTTCCGTACAGGTAAGCATTTTTTGGTTGTGAGATTCCTTTCAGATTCATTTTCCCGACCAGCTTCAGATTGTGGTTGTAGCTGATCGTTAAATTCTGGAGTTGAATGTGATTGATAGAACCCTGCGCTTGCGCAGAGAGAGCCACCGTATCCGCGAAATTGCGTAGCGCCGGAACAAATGCGGAGATATCTTTCAGGCAGATTTGCGAAGGCGCAATATGCAATCGGATGGGTTCGTCAAGTACCGCATCCCTGAAAGCTGAGTCTGCTTGGGGCAATTGGATATGAGCCTGACTGATTTGCAGATTGGTTTGTGGCAGCTGCAATTGAAAGTTTGTTACATAAGCGCTGTCGCGGTTTGCTTCAATGCCTACCGTTAGTTTATTTAACAGGAATCCGGAAACTTCCTCACAGCTGAATTTCTTTATCTCAGCGTTGAGTGTGTCTTTATTAAAAGCCCGGAGGGATATTTTCGCACTGATGTTGCGTACGTCGATATGTTTGCCATTGAATTTTCCCGGAGTTTCCGGAGCCTCTTCAATATCGAACGTGAAATGTCCTTTCCGTATCAGGACAGAATTGAATTGCAGATTGATATTCGGGGTTTTCTTTGCCGTGTCTTTGCTTGCAAACGCATCGATGACAAACTGGAGATTCAAAGGTTCGCCCGCTGATGCTTTGCGCAAATGGACATTCGGACTGAACAAATGGACGGTATTGAAAACCAGTTTCCGCTCGAGCAAAGGCAGTAATTCTACTCCGGCAGATACGTGCAATGCCTTGAATAGCTCTTTACCTTGCTGGTCTTCCAAATACAGTTGTTCCAGCACAACGCGGTTGGGCCATTCCATCTCAACCCTGCCTATGCGGACAGGCACTCCTAAATATTGGGTTAATTCTTCTGTAGCTACCGCAGACAGTTTGCGTTGGACTTGGGGAATACTGACCAAGACCGATGGCAAAACGTACAGAATACCAATCAGGATGAGTAAAAAAACGGTTATGTATTTAAGTCCTCTGATAGTAGTATCGTATAAACAATTAATATTTTATAAGCACAAAAGTAGAATTTTATCGCGATAGATTTCGTTATTTTGTACGAAAAAAGCGAATTTAATTATGAGTATAACAATATTGGGTATTGAATCGTCGTGCGATGATACTTCATCTTCTGTCATCCGAGATGGCGTGATGCTGTCGAATGTTATTGCCAGTCAGGCGGTCCATGAGGCATACGGAGGGGTAGTCCCGGAATTGGCATCGCGCGCGCATCAGCAAAACATCATTCCCGTAGTTTCAGAAGCTATCAAACGGGCGGGAATAGACAAATCTGAATTGGATGCGATTGCTTTCACCCGCGGGCCGGGGTTGATGGGTTCGCTGTTGGTTGGTACATCGTTTGCAAAAGGACTTTCGGCTTCGTTAGGCATTCCGATGATTGAGGTAAATCATTTGCAAGCGCATGTTTTGGCACATTTCATCAAGGAAACTCCCGACGACAACCACGCACCGTCTTTTCCGTTCCTCTGTCTGCTGGTTTCGGGTGGAAATTCGCAAATCATCAAGGTAAATGCCTACAATGACATGGAAGTAATCGGTCAAACCATCGATGATGCAGCGGGTGAAGCTTTCGACAAGTGCGCGAAAGTGATGGGATTAGGATATCCCGGCGGTCCGGTGGTGAATCGGTTGGCCAACGAGGGAAATCCCAAAGCCTTTTCATTCAGCAAGCCGCACATTCCGGGTTATGACTACAGTTTCAGCGGCTTGAAGACTTCTTTCTTATATACGCTCCGCGACGAGCTGAAGAATGACCCCGATTTCATTGAAAAGAACAAGTGCGACCTTTGCGCTTCGTTGCAAGCGACAGTTATCGACATTTTAATGACGAAGTTGCGCAAGGCAGCCAAGGATCTGAACATCTCGGAGGTTGCCGTCGCCGGTGGCGTTTCCGCAAATTCCGGTTTGCGCGATGCTTTCCTCGACCATGCGAAGCGTTACGGTTGGAAAGTACATATCCCCAAGTTTTCTTTTACGACAGACAACGCCGCAATGGTGGCTATCACAGGATACTACAAATTTCAGGACAAGGAGTTTTGCCCCA
>CALVFH010000102.1 GCA_944326775.1 uncultured Parabacteroides sp. | reverse complement strand
TAGCTCCTGTCGTCGATATATTTCAATACTGAATTTTTCGAAGAAGAGGCAAAAAACGGGTGGGGAGAGGGTTGAAAAAGGGTTAGTATGCCTCAAGATAGTCGTGCAGCGTGTAGCGGGGCACCGGAGCGGCTGTCCCGTCCTGCTGTTCGCGGATATGGCGGAAACGCAGCGGTGTTTCCTCCCAAAGGCGGGAGAGGAACGCCCGGATTTCCCAAAGGTTTTGCATCATCGGGAGGTCGGCAATCTCGTGGCCTGCCCGGTTGACGGAATAGAAGACGTGCGGGCTGTTGTTTTGGTCGAGCGTCTGGCAGATGGAGTAAGAACCCCACAGCGCAATGCCTTCTGCCTCGGCTTTTTCGTAGGGCACGATGCGGTCGGCATCGCCATGGAAGAGGAGGAGGGGGCAGGGCGTTTGTTTCCACTCCAGCGGCCCCGTTGCGGCGATGGCTCCGGCAAAAGAAATGACGCCTGCATAGTGGAAGCCGTCGGGCAGGAGGGTGCGTGACGCGGGATGGCCCTGGCACTGCAGGTATTCCGCCTGGAGAACGGTGATGGCGCCGGCACTCGAACCGCAGGCGACGATTTTGTCCGGGTCGGCATGCCATTCGCGGCTATGCTCGACGATGAAGCGCGTGGCGCGGTAGAAATCGGCCGTTGCCGTGGCAATGGCTTCCTGCAAAAGGCCGATGAAGGCTTGCGGATGGCTGGCGGGCGACTGGTCGAGCGAGGCGAGCGTGGTGCGGTAGTCGGTCGAGACGACGATATAGCCCTGCCGGGCCAATTCCTGGAAAAAGGAGACATAAGACGCTGCCGCGCGGTTGCCGCCCCGGAATCCGCCGCCGAAAGCAAAGAGAATGACGGGTTGCGGTGCCTCGGCAGGCTGGTCGAGGGTGTATTTATCCATCCGTAGCGTGTCGTTTTGCTCGATGGCGAAGATGAAGGTCTCTTTCCGGACCGTTTCAGGGCGGACATCCCCCATGGCGCGGGCCAATTCGGCGGCGCAGCACAGGACGAGGGTGATGAGGAGGATTCTCAGGTTCAGCATAAGGCGGAATGGGGTTCTGTTTCGAGAGATTCGAAAAATACATGGCTGTTGAGCGCTTCGAGAGCTTTGGCTTTGTCGGAGGCACGCAGGACGAGCGAGACGTTGCTGTTGCTCCCGCCGTAGGAGATCATCCGGACGGGGATGTCTTTCAGCGCGTTGATGATGCGGGCTTCGAAACCGATGTTCTGCCACTCCAGGTCGCCGACGACGCAGATAATGACCATGTCGCGGTCCACTTGGATCAGGGCGAATTCTTCCAGCTCTTTGATGACTTCCGCCAGGAATCTGTCGTCGTCGATGGCCATGGAAACGCTGACTTCCGACGTGGTGACGAGGTCGATAGCGATCTTGTATTTGGCAAAAATGTCGAAGACGAGGCTGAGAAACTTGTGGTTGGGAATCAGTCGCCGCGAGCGGATATTGACGTAGGTGATGTTGTCTTTGGCTGCCGCCGCTTTAATGCGTCCTTTCTCGGCCCAGTTGGTGATCAGGGTTCCGGGAGCGTCGGGGGTGAAGGTATTCAGCAGGCGTACGGGGATATTGTTGCGTTTGGCCGGCTCGATGCAGGTAGGATGCAGGATTTTCGCGCCGAAATGGGCGAGTTTGGCTGCTTCGTCGAAGTTGAGCTGGCGCACAGGCTCGGTATGGCGGACTACACGCGGGTCGTTGTTGTGCAGACCGTCGATGTCTGTCCAGATCTGGATTTCAGAGGCGTGTATGGCAGCCCCGATGATAGACGCGCTGTAGTCGCTCCCCCCTCGCGCGAGGTTGTCCATCTCCCCGAAGGCGTTGCGGCAGATAAAGCCCTGCGTGATGAAGATGGGGATATCCGGATAGGCGGCAAGCTTGTCTTGTAGCTTCTGCTCGGTATATTCCAGGTCGGGCTCGCTGTCTTTGGTGATGCGCATGAAGTCGAGCGCCGGAAGCAGTACCGAGGGGATGCCTTGCTCTTGCAGGTAAAGGTACATCATGCCGGCCGACATGATTTCGCCCTGCCCCACGACGATTTTCTCGTCGAACATCGTGAACGGAACGAAGGAATAAGACCAGATCGTGTCGAGTGAGTTTTTGATAAGGTCGAGGGCTTTCGTTTTTATATCGGCGGTATGGTATAAGTGTTCGATTTCGTCCGTGTATTGGTTGTTTAATTGCTCAAGGATTTGTTTTGCCTGCTCTGTTTCTTTGTGATAGAAACAGTTGGCTATATCTACAAGTGTATTGGTTGTATCCGCCATTGCTGAGATGACGACAATTTTCCGCTCTCCGTCGTTGATTAAAGAGGCTACGTGTTTCATCCGTTCGGCCGAGCCGACAGATGTACCTCCAAACTTCATTACTTTCATTGTCTTTCAAATTACCTAATAACAGACGCAAAGATAGATGATTACAATGGAAAATAAGCAATGCTGCCGGATTATTTTCACAAGTGGAGCCAAAAGCGGCCGAAACAGTCCGCCGGAGTCTTTTCGGGTAATAATGTCTAAAACTTTTGAAAAAGGAGAAGGGAAAAGGGTTGCTTAAATTAAAAAACATTACTTTTGTGGGCTGGAATTGAATCTCAGAAAGCTATGCTGTTCGCGTCGATAAAGATTAAACTGTGTCTGATTGGGTTGCTGGCGTTCTTTTGGATGCCGGAAACCGGGGCGCAAACTAAAGACTTTACCGTCGTAATCGATGCCGGGCATGGAGGAAAAGACCCGGGAGCCCGCGGTTCCCAAGCCAATGAAAAAGCGATTAATCTGCAAGTGGCGCTGAACCTCGGACGCTTGATTGAGGAAAACCATCCGGAAGTCAAGGTGATTTATACTCGGAAAGACGACCGGTTTATCGAATTGAACGAGCGGGCAGATATTGCAAACCGGAATAAGGCAGACTTGTTCATTTCCATTCATGTCAATTCATTGAAGCGGGGAAGTGGTGTTCGCGGAGCGGAAACCTATACTCTGGGTTTGGCTAAGACCGATGAAAACCTGCAGGTGGCTATGCGCGAGAACTCTGCAATCTTGCTGGAGGATAATTACGAACAGAAGTATGAGGGTTTCGACCCGAACTCTTCGGAATCGTATATTATTTTTGAATTCATGCAGAACATGCATGTCGAACAGAGCATTCATTTCGCTTCGGAAGTGCAGAAGTGTTTTGCCAGTGCCGGACGGGTGGACCGCGGAGTTCGCCAAGCCGGCTTCCTGGTATTGCGTAAAACGAGTATGCCCAGTGTGTTGATTGAATTGGGATTTATTTCCAATTCGAGTGAAGAAAAATTTCTGCGTTCAAAGGCCGGGCAGGAAACGCTTGCGAAGTCTATCTCGAACGCGTTCGACCGTTACAAGCGGACTTTCGATAATCGGCAGTCGGGCGTAGCCCATCAGGCGGCATCGGCTTCAGCCAAGAAAGGGAAGGCGGAGAAAACGCAATCGGAGCAGTTGTCCAATGCCGGGCAGGTCGTTTATAAAATTCAGATTCTGACTTCCGACAAGAAATTGCAGTCAGGTTCGCGCTATTTCAAAGGGTATAAAAATGTCTCTTTCTTCCAGGAGAAAGGCTTATATAAATATACGTATGGCGAGTCGTCAGATTTCGATGAAATCATGAAGCTGTGGCGGAAGGTCCGGCGGGATTTCAAAGATGCATTCATCGTTTCCTTTAAAGATGGCAAACGCGTGAAATAGGGAAGAAAGAGTAATATAGAAAAACAACTAACGGAAAAAATAAAGTAAAGATATGAAGACTAAATTATCGAAAGAGGCGATAATAGGCTTGGTCTCTATTATCAGTTTGGGGTTGCTCTATTTCGGTATTAATTACTTGAAAGGGGTGAACCTGTTCAAGCCGGCAAATCACTACGAGGTGATGTTTACTAATGTAAAGGGTATCACGATTTCCAGTCCGGTTTATGTGGAAGGTTTTAAAGTGGGACTGGTGCGCGACATTGTTTATGACTACGAAACAACCAATAAAATCATGGTTGATATCAGTCTGGAAAAGAAGATGCGTATCAACAAGGGAAGTTATATTACTATTGTGAATAGTTTTCTGGGAGGTGCTGAATTGCATATCCATTTAAATAAGTATGTAGAGGATTATTTGAAGCCTGGCGACAAAATTGAGGGACGTATGACCGAGGAAATGCTGCAGTCTATTCAGGAAAATATTCTGCCGAGCGTGGAGGCTATGCTGCCGAAGCTCGATTCTATCTTGGGCGGTATCCAAATGCTGGTAAATCATCCGGCCCTGACTCAATCGCTGACTCATATTGAAAAGACAACCTCCAATCTGGAATCATCTACCTCTCGTCTGAACCGGATGCTGGCCGACGATGTTCCAGGTATCGTGTCTGACTTGAAAACAATTACCGCCAATTTCTCAACCGTAAGTGCTGAGTTGAAAGACCTCGACTTGGCAGGAACTGTTAACAGCGTGAATGCTACGTTATCGAATCTGAAGCTGACAACCGACAAGCTGAACTCGACCGATAACAGCATTGGCTTGCTGTTGAATGATAGAGCGTTATACGATAATCTAAACAGTACAACAGAAAATGCATCCAAATTGCTGTTAGACTTGCGTGAGAATCCGAAGCGATATGTTCATTTCTCAGTCTTTTAAGGGGAGAAAAAGCTTTGGGGGAATTTTAAAAGAAGTGATAGAAATAAGTTGTTGAACTTAAATAGAATAATTCTAAGAAAGAATCTTGCAAATAAAAATGCACTTTTTTTTTTAGAATTAATTTCTAAACTTTGTGGTCGGAAAAATAAAATATAGTTTGGACGTATAAACATGCAGACTGATTGTCACATATTATGGGATAAATGCCTTGCAATCATTCGTGATATTGTACCGGAGGCTGTGTTCAATACATGGTTCAAGCCGATTGTGCCATATTCGTATGAAAACGGGGAATTTAAAATCAATGTGCCGAGCCAATTCTTCGGCGAATATTTGGACGAGCATTACCAGCACGTGCTACAGCCTGTTTTGTATCGTGTTATAGGGGAAGGAACAAGATTGACCTACCGTATGGCGTCGTTGGGCGACATGCGCGATGACCGAAGCATGATAGACAAGCCTTCGGAAGGGAAGAAACCACAAGTGCGGACTACTGTACCCGGATTGTTTGATTCAAGGGCTCCGCAGGATTGGAATTCATACCTGAATCCGAAATACAGCTTCGAGAATTATTTCGAAGGAGAAAGCAACAAGTTGGTGCGTTCGGCAAGTGAAGCCATAGCACAGAATCCGGGAAAAACGCCATTCAACCCGATGTTCATCTTTGGAGCATCAGGCGTTGGAAAAACCCATCTGTGCCATGCGATTGGGAACCGAATCCAGGATAGTCATCCCGAAAAGAAAGTTCTTTATGTTTCAGCTCATCTTTTCAGCATCCAGTTTACGGATGCCGTGCGCCGGAATACGGTGAATGATTTCCTGTATTTCTATCAAGGTGTCGATGTCCTGATTCTGGATGATATCCAGGAGTTGATTGGGAAAGACAAAACGCAGAATACCTTCTTTCATATCTTTAACCACCTGCATATGCTAAACAAGCAGCTTATCCTGACTTCGGATAAGCCGCCGGTTGATTTGCAGGGTATGGAAGAACGCCTGATTACGCGCCTGAAGTGGGGATTGACGGCTGAATTGAGTCGCCCCGACTTGGATTTGCGTAAGAAGATTCTGCAGAATAAAATCAACCACGACGGCATAAGAATGTCGGAAGAAGTATTCAATTTTATTGCCAATAATGTGACAGATAATGTCCGCGATTTGGAGGGTATCCTTGTCTCATTGATGGCTAATGCCGTAGTTAATAATAAGGAAATCGACCTTCCGCTTGCTAAGCGAGTGGTAAGTATGGCTGTGCGTCTGGAGAAGAAACAGCTCTCCGTGCAGTCTATACAAGATGTTGTTTGTAAATATTTCAATCTTGACCAGGCGATGATTCAGACGAATTCCCGCAAGCGGGAGATAGTCCAGGCCCGGCAGATTACGATGTTCTTGGCCAAGAAATATACCGACTGTTCGTTCTCGCATATCGGGAAGATTGTCGGGAAGCGAGACCACGCGACGGTTTTGCACGCCTGCAAGACGGTTCGCGACCAGATAGAGACGAATAAGACATTCCGTGCGTCTGTCGAGGAAATCGAAAATCTATTGCAAGCTTAACGGCACAGGAAACGCGAGAATAGGCTGCCCGCTTTTGTGACAGCCTTTTTTTCTGTTTTCTGCCTTATTGGGAATTAAGACGAATAAAAAACTTAAATAATATACTGTGGAGCAAAAGACTTATACGTTTGATGAAGCCTATAAAGCTTCCCTGGATTATTTTACCGGCGATGAACTCGCTGCTAAGGTCTGGGTCAATAAGTATGCTCTGAAGGATGCGTACGGGAATATTTATGAATTGTCTCCGACGGATATGCATCATCGGCTCGCCCGTGAAGTCGCCCGCATCGAGGCTGCTTATCCGAATCCCTTGTCAGAGCAAGAATTGTTTGATTTGTTCGACCATTTCCGTTATATCATACCGCAAGGTAGTCCGATGACGGGAATTGGAAATGACTTTCAGGTTGCCTCGCTGTCCAACTGCTTTGTGATTGGTTTGGATGGCCCGGCTGATTCGTATGGCGCGATTATTCGTATCGATGAAGAGCAGGTGCAGCTGATGAAACGGCGCGGCGGTGTAGGTCACGACTTGTCGCATATCCGTCCGAAAGGTTCGCCGGTCAAGAACTCTGCCCTCACTTCTACGGGATTGGTCCCTTTCATGGAGCGTTACTCCAATTCTACCCGCGAAGTGGCCCAAGACGGCCGTCGGGGGGCGTTGATGCTGAGCGTTTCCATCAAACATCCCGATTCGGAGGCCTTTATTGATGCAAAGATGACGGAAGGAAAGGTGACGGGTGCCAATGTCTCAGTCAAAATTGACGACGAGTTCATGAATGCCGTTATCAGTGGTTCTTCGTATCGTCAGCAATATCCGATCGATTCCGATAATCCGAAGGTAGTAAAAGATATTAATGCGGCTGCCCTGTGGCGCAAGATTATTCACAACGCGTGGAAGTCGGCCGAGCCGGGTGTCCTTTTCTGGGATACTATCCTGCGCGAGTCGGTACCTGATTCGTATGCCGACCTTGGCTTCCGTACGGTATCGACCAATCCTTGCGGGGAGATTCCGTTGTGTCCGTATGACAGTTGCCGTCTGTTGGCTATCAACCTCTATTCGTATGTAATTGATCCGTTCAAGCCCACGGCCCGTTTCGATTTCGATTTGTTCAAGAAACATGTGGCCTTGGCACAGCGTATCATGGATGACATTATCGACCTTGAGTCGGAAAAGATCGAGAAGATTCTGGCCAAGATTGATGCTGATCCGGAATCGATGGAGATTAAGCAGGCCGAGCGTCACCTGTGGGAGAAAATCCAGCGCAAGACTTTGATGGGCCGTCGTACGGGTGTGGGCATTACTGCGGAAGGTGATATGCTTGCCGCCCTCGGTTTCCGTTACGGTTCCGACGAGGCCATTGATTTTGCCGAAGAGGTGCAGAAAACATTGGCTTTGGCCGCCTACCGCTCGTCTGTCGAGCTGGCCAAGGAGCGCGGCGCTTTCCAAATCTACGACGCTGCCCGTGAAGAGAATAATCCGTTTATCAGCCGCCTGCGCGATGCCGATCCGGAGCTTTATAAGGAAATGGTCCGCTATGGACGACGGAACATCGCCTGCCTGACCATTGCGCCTACCGGCACCACCAGCCTGATGTCGCAGACTACGTCGGGTATCGAGCCTGTCTTCTTGCCTGTCTATAAACGTCGGCGCAAGGTCAATCCCAACGATACCGAGGTGCATGTTGATTATGTCGATGAAACAGGTGATGCCTTTGAAGAATATATTGTCTTCCATCATAAGTTCGTGACGTGGATGGAAGCGCATGGCATTCCGACGGCAAAGAAATACACCATGGACGAAGTGAACGAGCTGGTAACCCGTTCGCCTTATTACAAAGCTACCTCAAGCGACGTGGATTGGATGCAGAAGGTGCGCATGCAGGGCCGTATCCAGAAATGGGTGGACCACTCCATCAGCGTGACCATCAACTTGCCGACCGACGTTTCCGAACAGCTGGTCAACGACCTTTATATCGAGGCTTGGCGGAGTGGCTGCAAGGGTTGTACCGTCTATCGCGATGGCTCGCGTTCGGGTGTCCTTCTGGCTACCGACAATTCGAAGAAGAAGAAAGAAGAAGAGAAGGCGAAAACCGAAGCTCCTGTTATCGTGACTACCCGTCCGCGCGAACTCGAAGCTGAAGTGATTCGTTTCCAGAACAAGAAAGATCGCTGGATTGCCTTCGTCGGGTTGCTCAACGGCCGACCTTACGAAATCTTCACCGGTCTGGCCGACGACGAAGAAGGCATCATGTTGCCCAAGAACATTTCGCACGGCGCTATCATCAAGAGCTACGACGAAGACGGCAAGAAGCATTACGACTTCCAGTTCAAGAACCGCCGCGGCTACAAGATGACCATCGAAGGCTTGGACGGCAAGTTCAATCCGGAATATTGGAATTACGCTAAACTCATCTCGGGCGTTTTGCGTTACGGGATGCCAATCGACCAGGTTATCAAACTCGTGCAGGGCATGGACCTCAACGACGAGTCGATCAACACTTGGAAGGCCGGCGTGGAGCGTGCCTTGAAGAAATATTTGCCGAACGGTACCATTGCCAAGGGCCAGACTTGTCCGAATTGTGGGTGCGAGACCTTGGTTTACCAGGAAGGCTGTTTGATTTGTACGCAGTGCGGTTCTTCGCGTTGCGGATAAATAAGGTTCAACATAAATGAAAAGGAGGCGTGTCGCTTGTCAATAGTGGCACGCCTTTGTTTTTTGTCCTTTCCAGAGTGAATAAATATATGTCTAACTTGCTGTTGTTGAGGATTCTCTTGCAGACCGTCTATCCTTTGTAAACGAAAAGTGGCTAAAAAAAACGAACGTTTTTTTTAGCCACTTTTTGGGACTTTCACGCGGCAAAATTAGGGAAAATTTTAAATCGCCAAGCATTTCTCTATAAATATTTTAGACCTTCCGGGGGTGAAAAGACGGGAATCGCCGTCGTTGGCTAAAAAAAACGTTGGTTTTAATTAGCAATCCATTTTGAATGCTGCTGAGTCACTCGCAGG
>CALVFH010000101.1 GCA_944326775.1 uncultured Parabacteroides sp. | reverse complement strand
GAACTCGATTATCCCCTTTTTGAAGGACTATTTGATTAATTTTTTAACTCGTCCATTTTTATTGGACACTAATGATTGGGACTTTCAAAATAAAAAGTCATTATCATTCAAATAGTATAATATTTATGGAGGAAAATTCCTTGAAAGAAATTCCTATATCTGTAGGAAATACCGCCGTCTTTTATAGGGATTCTCTTGTTTTCTTATCTTTATCTCATGAAGAATCTATAATCAACTTTAGAAAAGAGTCATATCCATTAGAAAAAATATTGAAGGATATTATTGATTTATATTCTGAAAAATATGGAGAACCTGATTTCCTCGAAAGAAATATAAGGTGGAGTTTGTTGGATAGATGTATAAATTTAAGAGGCACAAAGATTCTTTCTATAGCATCTTGGGATATTTCATATAAATGCATAAGACTTTATGTAGTCACAGAAAACGGATTTACTGCTTGTCCTATTCTCCAATTCTTTTACAAGTCAAAGATAGATAGTATTAACAACCTGATTAATAAACGGATAAATGATATGGAAATGAAGGATAGGCATCAAAAAATGATTCAAGATAGTATTAATCAAAAAATGATTCAAGATAGTATTAATATTGAAAAAGCCAAATCAATCATATAAAACAGAAAAATCGTTCCAATCAAAATATTTTTCTTTCTAAGATTGTTGATTGAATATTTTACCGCTATCTTTGCAACCACACATGGAGGTCATATTATGGAATCGCTTGTTTATAAGAATAATACTACTGCAGGTCACAGAACTAAGGCTGACAGGGAGAACTACTTTACGGCCGACAATCTGATAGATGCTTATTTGAAAGGTCATCGTGATGGTTGCAAGGTGTTTGTTGATTTGCAAAACATATTTAACCAATTAAAAAGTTCTTCCGTGGCCATCTCTGATTTCTACAACAATAGCCTTAAAGATAACGGATGCTATTCCATGTTTATGAAAATAATCATGGATAAGACTTACTTTATCGTAGCTATAGACAAAGACGTGTATTTCAATGAGGAGAGAAGCAATGCCATCTATTCGGGAGCTATAGACATCATGAAGAAGAATCCCGATGTCTCAATATCTATCATGCCATGCGATAGTGACGAAAACATAAACAGGGTGAGTTTGCGGGCTGATAACTATATTGAATTAACGGCTAACTGATATGAAGTCTATAGACCATGCCAAACATAATGAGAGTGTTTGTAATTATTTGGGGAGAAATTCGGCTTTTGGCGATTGGGTAATCACTTCCGCGTTTTATTCGGCAATGCACTATGTCCGCCACCTGATGATTCCGGCAACAATAGATGGGCATACCTATACAGATTTTGACAGCCTATTTTTATCACAAAAGAAGATGATGGAAGGGCGTCATGGATTTATGAAAGATTATGTAGTAAGGAATTTCAGCGAAATAGGCATATATTATTGCCGATTGCATGATATGTCAACGACAGCCCGTTATATAAATTACGTTTTCACGAGAGAACAGTCCAATATGGCGAAAAAATATCTGGGAGTAATCAAGGAATATGTTATTAATAAAAAACCTGAGTGAAATACAAAAAGGTGATTTTAATGTCAATATCTTGGACACTTAAGTCAAATCAGTTAAAATGAAAAGATTGTTATTTATATGGGCAGCTATGCTGCCTTTGTTGTTAGGAGGGTGCAGCGAAGATGACGAAACAGAAAGAGTGGAACTCATAGCTATTCGATTAAGCGAAGAAAACATAAGCATAGATGCCGGGGAGTCTTTCCAGTTTGAGGATATCTCATAATTTATCCAAGCAACGCTGATGCTTCTACCGTAAGTGACGCCCGGAAACAATAAAAGATGAATGTAAAAAACATCTGTATTTTGCCACTTCCCACCCGGGATGAGCCATTTTACATCTGTAGTTCGACTCATCCCAACCCGAAACTCCCAATCCCAAATCGGTATTGCCTCATCCCGGTCGGAAACTCCTAATCCCAAATCGGTATTGCCTCATCCCGGGTGGAAAGTTCCAATCCCAAATCGGTATTGGCCCATCCCGGGTCGGAAAATCCTAATCCCAAATCGGTATTGGCAGATTCCGGGCGGAAAGTCCTAATCCCGAATCGGTATTGGTCCATTCCGGGCGGAAAGTGGCAATCCCGTTTTGTTTTTGGAGAAACCGTTGTAATATTCTTGTAACTTCGGAGCAAAAAGAATATAACAGATTAGTAATAATGTTTTCAATGCAGAATCGTTCTTTTGCACTGCAAAACAATATAAATGTTAACATTATGTATAACTCTACTCAGAGAAGTTCGAAAAAAGGATTAATCTGTGCTTCTCTACTACTCGCAAGTACGCTTGCTTTTGCCCAAGGCAATAAAGTAACAGGTACAGTTAAAGACGCCAATGGAATTCCTTTGATCGGTGTGAATGTTGTTGAAGTAGGAACCAATAACGGAACGGTTACCGATATTGACGGTAACTACACCCTGGAGGTAAAGCCGAATGCGAAACTGATGTTTTCTTATGTTGGTTTTACTTCGCAGGAAGTTGCTGCTGCTTCCGGGAAAGAGATTGTTCTTCGGGAAGACAATCAAGTGTTGAATGAAGTCGTTGTGGTGGGTTACGGAACGAT
This sequence comes from uncultured Parabacteroides sp., assembly GCA_944326775.1. GTDB lineage: Bacteria > Bacteroidota > Bacteroidia > Bacteroidales > Tannerellaceae > Parabacteroides. Next base: position 6,796 of record CALVFH010000101.1, on the reverse strand, counting down.
GAGACGCAAGGATGTAACCAGTTCTATCACGACCATCAAGTCTGAAGACCTGAATATCGGCGTGGTGACAACTCCGGGACAGATGCTGCAGGGCAAAGTGCCCGGTCTGGTGGTTTCGGCCAGCAGCGACCCGAACGCCTCTCCTTCGATTACTTTGCGTGGTGCTTCTACCTTGCGTACGGGGGAAGCGATGGAGCCTTATTATATTGTAGATGGGATTCCGGGAGTTGACCTTTCCCTGATTTCGCCGGACGATATCGAGACCATCGATGTCTTGAGAGATGCTACGGCAACGGCCATCTACGGTTCGAAAGCAGCCAACGGTGTGATTATCATCACGACGAAAAAAGGAAAGGAAGGGGCTGCCCATGTTAGTTACAATGGTTATGTCGCTTTCGAAAATGTAGCGAAAGATCTGGATTTGGCTACCGCAACCGATTTGCGCAACTATGCCGCAGCCAACAATTTCGAATTGACCAGCGACGAAGGTGCGGATACCGACTGGCAGAAAGAAGTGCAGCGCACGGGAGTTTCCCACAACCATAACCTCTCCGTGAGCGGCGGCAATGCGAAGTCGAATTACAATATCAGCTTGAATTACCTGAATCATGAAGGGGTTATCCGGGGGACAGACATGGAACGCTTTACCGCAAGAGCGTTCGGACAATCCACCGTATTGAAAGATCACTTGACACTCTCTTTGGGAGTAAATGCCAGCCAGACGACCAGTAACGAGGTGCCGACGGAAGGCTCCGGGGAAAGTGTTACGGATGCCATGGTTTATTATTCGCCGCTGCAACCGATAAAGAACGCGGATGGTACCTGGTTCCGTTCGAACAGTGTGTCGCAATATTACAACCCGTTGTCGATGATCAACGAGGATATTCAGAATACCGTCTATAAGCGTATGCAGGTGACGGGTAAGGCCGATCTGAAGATTATCGATGGCTTGACTTGGAGTGCCAACTTCTCTTATCAGACCGACCAGAGCACGCAAAGCATTTACCATTCGACGCAATCGCAAATCAAGAACAGCAACGGCGAGGCAACCCGTAATACTTATTTCGACAACAAGACCGTATTCGAAACTTACGGAAATTATCAGAAGACGTTCAATGACAAACACCGCCTGGGCATCATGGTCGGATATTCTTGGGAAGAGAATAATACGAATGACGGTTTCGGCGTGACGGTGAAGAATTTCTACAATGACTATGTGAAATATTATAACCTGACTTATGCGAATACGATTGATGGCATAGATGGTGTGGAAAGCGGAACGGAATCAACCTTGCGCATGATTTCTTTCTACGGACGTGCCAACTATTCGTTCGACAGCAAGTATAACATTCAGGCAACGATTCGCCGCGATGGTTCGTCTGCCTTCGGTGTCAATAATCGCTGGGCTACGTTCCCTTCCGTATCGGGTGCATGGCGTCTGAGCGAAGAGGACTTTATCAAGGAACTGAATGTATTTGACGACTTGAAGTTCCGCATCGGTTACGGTGTCAGCGGTAACTCTTTGGGCTTCGATGCCTATACGGCTTTGCAGACGTATGGCGTTTCCGGATGGTTCCAATATACGGATGCCAACGGGGTAACGTCGAACATGCATACGCTGGGTGCGGAAAGTAATGCGAATCCGGACTTGAAATGGGAGCGGACCGGAATGTTCAATGTGGGCTTGGATTTCGGCTTCTTCAAGAACCGTCTCTCTGGAACCATTGAATACTACGATAAGAATACTTCTGATTTGATTTATAACTATCCGGTTTCTACGAACCGCTATCCGTTTGGAGAGATGACGGCGAATGTGGGTGACATCAATAACCGCGGTATTGAAGTAACCATCAATGCAGTTCCTGTGCAGTCCCGTGATTTTGTTTGGAATACGACCTTGAACCTCTCGCACAATAAGAATACCGTCAATAAGCTGTCGAATCAGACCTATTCCGTAAACTATATACCGCAGGCTGATTCAAATATTGCCGGAAACAGTGGCGTGTCTATCCAGCGTATCATGGAAGGATGTCCGATCGGACAGTTCTATACCTACGAATGGGCAGGATACAATGAAGACGGAATCTCGCAGTTCTATGTGCATGATCCGGAGACAGGAGAACGGACGGGAGAGACGACAACGACACCGGTGGAAACCGACCAGACCAAGACGGGAAGTGCGCAGCCGAAGTTGACGTATGGATGGAACAACACCTTAACCTATAAGAACTGGTCGTTGAACCTGTTCTTCCAGGGTGTACTGGGTAACAAGATTTTCAATGCGCTCCGTGCACAATATAACTCTGTCAACCTGATTTCCCAGGGAAAGAACGTGCTCAAGGAGACATTGACCGAGCAACGATATGGGGACGTGAACTCACAATATCCTTCCGACCGGTACATTGAGAATGGCAGTTATCTGCGCTTAGGTACCTTGACGCTCTCTTATAACTTCGGAAATATTTCGGATTGGGTGAGCAACTTGTCGGTTTATGCTACTTGCAATAATGTATTTACGATTACCGGATATAAAGGCGCGGATCCTGAAGTGGACTTGGGTGGTTTGACTCCGGGTGTAGAATGGCGCGACAATTACTATCCTCAGACACGGACATTCATGATTGGAATGAAGGTTAATTTCTAAACTAAAAAGAAAATACAGCAATGAATAATTACATAAAAACCCTGTTTGCCGCAACGGTTCTTTCGATGACGGCAAGTTGTACTGATTTGGATGTGGATGTAAAATCTCAGTACACAGAATATCCGACTGAATCGGAAGTGGCTCTTGAAGCTAAAATGGCAGATGTCTATTATGCTTTTCGCAGTGCATTAGGAAACAGCTATAACCGTTATCAGACATTTTCTTCGGATGAAGCAACCGGCCTTAGTTTCGACGGTGATTATTACGATGGCGCAGAAAATGTAAATCCGACGCTTCACAATTTCAAGGCAGAAGATGGTCCGCTGAATTATTGGTCGGATTTGTCGAGCGGTATCACCCGTTGCAACCGGACAATCAGCGAACTGGAAGCTAGCGAAGCGAATGAGATGATTGATTCGTATATCGCATCGGCGCGGGTAATGCGTGCTTTTTATCATTTCATTCTGATGGACAGCTACGGCGATGTGCCTATTCTGAACAAAATCTATGATGAAGATGAGGCTATCGTGCGCAGTCCGCGTAAAGAGGTGGCGGAATTTATCGAAAAGGAGATTCTGGAAGCGTTGCCTTATCTTTCTGTGGAAAGCAATGCGGCAACCTATGGAAAGCCCAACAAATGGATGGCTGAAGCCTTGCTGGTGAAGCTCTACATCAATTGGGCGGTTTATACTTGCGGGGATGTGGCTACCTATGATGCCACTACTACGCAAAACAGCAAATTGAATGATTGCGTGAAATATTGCGACGAAATCATCAATAGCGGTCTCTTCAACCTGAGTGATGAATATCGCCGGAAGTTCATGTATGACAACGGACAGCAGATTGCCGACTTTATTTATGCGATGCCTTATGACTGCATCAACCAGCAGGGTTTGCTTTACGGGCGTTATCGCACGTTCCGCCGTATCGATGATGGTTCTCCTATCGGTTATTATGGTGGAGAAATGATCAACTCCTGTGCGGGTATTGTGGCCATGAACCCTGAGTTTGCCGATCTTTTCTGCCTGGAAGGGGATGATCGAAATGATGCCGTCTTGGGTGGCAAAGTCTTTGTTCACGACGCAATCAGTGGAGAAGTTACCGATGTTCCGTATATGTATAATGACGAACAGTTGGAATTCACCAAGACCATTACCCTGAAGGCAGGCGGTGAAGAACAGTTGAACGCCGGTGCAGATGCCAACGGATGGCGTCAGGGTTATCGTTCCATCAAGTTCTACCCGAATCCGAACGAATATTCGCAGTACAGCCGTAACCAGAGCAACGATGTTCCTATCTTCCGTTATGCAGATATCTTGCTGACCAAGGCAGAAGCTATCTTGCGCGGTGCGACGGCTACGGGTACTGATACGCCCCAGTCCTTGTTCAATCAGATTCGTGCTTACGTAAATGCTCCGTTGTTGGACCATCAGCCCTCGTTGGAGGAATTGCTGGACGAACGCGGACGTGAGTTCTTTGATGAAAGCTGGCGTAGAAACGATATGATTCGTTTCGGAACATTCGAAAGCGAATACGGATTCCACCGTCAGGATTTCCCGAATGCCAAATTCGAGAAGAGCCGCCGTATCTTCCCGGTACCGCAAGATGTCTTAAATGAAAATACAAACTGGGAGCAAAATCCTGGTTACTAATTCCTGTTTTCAATTATAAGCCTCTGTCGGAGCTTCGGTTCCACAGGGGCTTTCTTTATGTTCAAGCGTATGAAAAAATATGGTTTCCTGTTCGTTTGTTGTTTGTTTTGGATGATAGCTGCTTCTGCTGTAGCTGAGGAGGACGAGAAAATCAGCTATGAGCAGATGGGAGGTGTCTATTATGCTTATCATTACGACAGTACAAGAGTGCTGACTCCTGCTCCCCGGGGATTCACTCCGTTTTATATCAGTCATTTCGGGCGACATGGTTCCCGCTGGCTCCCTTCTGACGAACGCTATGTCGATGTATTGGCGCAGTTTGCCGACACGGCCAACCTGACGCCGCTCGGTTACGATGTCCGCCGGCGGATGCTTTTGATTTGGGAAGATGCCCGGGGCAGGGGAGGTGACCTGACAGCTCTTGGGGCGCGGCAACACGCTGAAATTGCCGAACGCATGTTTCGTTTTTGGCCGGAAGTTTTCGAAGGGGATGCCGAAGTTTCGGCGCGTTCCAGCATCGTAGGCCGCTGCATCATGAGCATGAATGCCTTCCTGCTCAAGCTCCAGACGTTGAATCCGGAGCTGCGTATTACAGCTGAGGCGCATAAACGCTTCATGCCCTATATTGCCTATTCTTCCCCGCAGATGGATTCTTTGATTGCTTGCACCCCACGCATTATCAAGGTATCGCCGAAACGCTTGATAGCGTCTTTGTTTATTCATCCGGAACGGATTGAGCAGCCGATGGACTTGCTGAGCGAACTGCATTGCATCGCTTCGGATATGCAGAACGTCAACATCGGGGTTTCCTTATATGATATTTTCACGCCGGAAGAGATGCGTGCGGTTTATGAGGCCAGCAACCTGAATATGTGGACGTGCAACAGCCGGAATCCGGAAAGCCGAGATGTCCCGGTACTGTCTGCCGTTTCGCTTTGGCAGAATATCGTGGAATCGGCAGATACGGCAATCGCGTCGGGCACGCCTCAGGCGACTTTGCGTTTCGGACACGACACCAGTCTCTACCGCCTGCTGACGCTCCTGGGACTTTATCCGGACGAGCAGCGCATGGATAAGATTATCCCGATGGCAGCCAACCTGATCATGGTTTTCTATCGGAATGCAGAAGGTAAAATCTTAGTCAAATTCCTGCATAACGAACAGGAGATTAAACTGCCTGTCGAAAGCAGCTGCGCTCCCTATTACGATTGGGAAACCGTCAAGCAGACGTATGCGAAATATTTGTAGCGGAGCAATCTCTTTTTCTTTAGATATTTGTAAATCAATTATTTTCTGTATTATTGAGAAAAATTAGATGTCTGTCAAAAAGTCAGTTTTCGTGAGGTTCTAAAAACATTATTTTATCCGTTTTTCGGAGTGTTTTGGAGAGCTTCAAAAAAAGATGCAGAAGTGTTGGCCGAGTCATCGTAATGAGTATGCTGAGAGATGCAGATGACTGTAGTGTGTCTTTTGCATCATTTGGGATGCTCATCACAATGATTTGGTGAACTCTTCTCAATCTTTTTTTCGAGGGTCGAAATCGTTTGTTCAAGTTGTTTCTTTGGAGGCTATATAGGATATAAAATAAGTCTTTTGGAACAGAATAAAATGAAAAAAGTAAGGAAATAGACTCCCATATTCGAAATGTCTATTTGTCTTCAATGGAAGAATATTTATGTTATTCTGTAATAAACAGGATAGTAATACAGACTTTCTGTTATGAAATTTATGAGTTCCTTGGAAAAGTGACTTTAGCGAATTTCGGCTGGAGACGATTTTTCCGATTATGAAACAGATTGCTCCGAATTATTCGATTCTCGTGAGGTTAAACTGACAATATGTCTGGTTGTGGTTGTACAGATAATAAGCCGCAAATTTTGCGGCTTATTCGTAAACCTTTGGCTTCGTCGTTCATGTGCCAAAAATAGTTGGTTATAATGAATAATAATATTCTTTCAACCTCTTGGCGATAAGCACCCTTCTTTGTGATAAAAAATCTTGATAATCAGCTAATGTCATCTTCTGTGTTGAAGCAGGGATACAGTTCTCTTCCATATTTGCTACCAAATCTGAATGGCAAGTAATACCTCCGTATTTGCATTCACCTCCAGTACATTGAGTATTTGCTACATAGCCAAGATATTCTGCAGGTGATTTTTTGCCAATCTTGATGTTTATTTCAGATTGAATATAAACATAATTGGCGATTTGATTGTATTGGCTTCGGGGTATTTTATTGTCTTTGAGGAACTGCCGTGGAAAGATGTGATGGACATCTCCTCGTTGCTCAATCAAGTCTTTAACGGTAATGTTCGAGGAAAGGAATCCCCGGACGTTCATCTTGCATTGGGAGGCAAGGAACACGTTAAAAACAGGGCTGCTTGCAATGGACGTATCTAACCGTTGAAGAAGTTCTACTTCCCAAAAAGCATTTGAAAGTCGAGCACCTTCTACATCTTTCAAGAAATCTTCAAACGGACGAGAGTCTATTTGTTTGATG
>CALVFH010000100.1 GCA_944326775.1 uncultured Parabacteroides sp. | reverse complement strand
TTTTCCAACATGCTGGAAAGTCTGAAAAATCATTTTTTGCGTTTTCCAAGTACTTGGAAAGCTTGAAAAATCATTTTTTGACTTTTCCAAGGGGTTGGAAAAGTTTCCAAAATACTTTTCAGATGTTTTTTAAATCCGTTTCAGTTTCCAACGGCCGCTGCGCATATAAAAATAAGAAAGCAGAACCATCGTGTCATACACGTGCTCGGTGGTCCAGCAGACAGCGACGTCGGCATAAAGGAGGTAAACGACATAGAGGGTGTAGAGGGTATAAACCGCTACGCTACAGATTTCGAAGCGGAAAGCAATCGCCGTATTGCCCGTGCCCGAGACGCTGAAGAAATAAATGAACGCCGGCACCGCCAGGAAATAGGACGACAGCATGACCCAGAGCGAAGGGATTGAGGAAGCGATCAGCGCGGCATCATCGGTATAAATCCGAAGCACCACCTCGGGAAAGAGCGCGACAAGGGCCGCCAAGGGCAGGACAATGGCGTAGCAAAGGCCTATCATCCGCCGACAGAGGGGCAAGACGTCATCCGGACGGCCCGCTCCTATCAGATTGCCGGTCATCGAGCTGGTGGTCGAGGCAAAGGCGTTGACAAACATGAAGAGGAAGGCCGAGAGGCTGCGCACGACGTTGGTGATGGCCAGCGCCCGCTCGCCGTGATGCTCGATGGCCACGAAGAAAATGAACCAGGAAACGAACGTGATGCCGTTCTGCATCATGACCCAGACCGAAACGCTGAGGATCTGCTTCAACATCCGCCAATCCACGCGCGAAAAGACGAACATCCCGTATTTGCGGTAATCGACCTTGCGATAGGTATATATAATGAAGAAAAGGACTGAAACGGCTTCGGAAATGGACGAGGCGATGGCAGCACCGGCTATCCCTAACGCCGGGAATCCGAACTTGCCGAAAATCAAAATATAGTTTAAGACCACGTTCGTTCCGACCATCACCAGCGAATTGGCAGTCAGCGTACGGGTATTCGTAATTCCCACATAGAAAGCGCGGAACATCGCAGCGATGAACGAGAAGAAAAATCCATAGACACGCCAGTCAATATATTCCAAAGTCGCCTGATAAACGGCGTCGGAAGCAATCAGGTGGCGCAGCACCAGCGGCGAGTAGGCATGCGAGAGCGTGAAGAGCAGGGCTGCAAAAAGTATCAGGAACAGGCTTCCCTGCATGAAGACTTCGCCAATCCGGTGGTACTCTCCTTCGCCGTTGCGGCGGGCGATAATCACCTGTGCGCCGACGCTAAAGCCGAAGCCCAGCATGTAAATGACCAGATAATAGACGCCCGCCAGTGCCGACGCGCCCAACTCGACTTCGCCGACACGCCCCAGATAGGCGGTGTCGGTCAGACTGATGAGGTGCTCCATCAGGAGGCTTACCATCACGGGAAAGGTGATTTTGAGGATATCTTTGTTGCTATAATGCATAAGACGGATTTTTAACGAAGGATTGCAGTCGGGGAAAGGCGGCGCCTCATTGGTCGGCTGCCAGCTCTTTCCGGCTCAGTTCGGCGCGGCTTTTGCTGGTCGTCACCAGATAAACCCCACCGAAAATAAGTATCACGGAGCAGATTTTCAAGAAATTGAACGAGTCGAGCCCCCAGAGGATGGCGACAATCGTGGCAACCAGCGGCTGGACGTAGTTATACATGCCCGCCACCGTAGGCCGCAAGGTTTTCTGGCCGATGACCACGAAAAGATAGCAAAGGAAGGTCCCGCCAACCACGATATAGGCGAGCGAAACGATTTCGCTTGAAGTCAGGACGGCCCAATTGGTTTCCACCAGGCCCGAATAGGAAAAAGGCAGGGCGCAGATGAACGCGTAGGTAAACATCCACTTCATAATGGTCAGCAGGGAATAGCGGGCCGCGAAGTTCTTAAAAAACACGAGGTAACAAGCATAACTGAATTGCGCGAACAACACAAGGATGTCGCCCAGGATATGGTTGTCGCCTTCATGGACCACCGAGGTTTGCCCGCTACTCAGAATCAGCAGCAAAGCCCCCGAAGCGCCGGCGGCGATGCCCAGCACTTTCTTGCCCGTAATCGGTTCTTTCAGATAGATGGCGGCGAGGAGCATGGCCCAAAGCGGCATGCTGGTCGTAATGATGGACGCATCGACCGGCGACGTCATGCCGACTCCGAAAATGAAACTTCCCTGGTTGAAAACGATGGCCAGCAAGGAAGCGACAAAGAGCCGCGCCATGTCTTTCGACGAGACGTGTTCCGGCTTTTGAAAGAAAGAAGCAATCCAAAACAGAATCATGGCCCCGCCGATGCGGAGGTCTGTCACGATGAGCGGAGTAACCGCCCCGCCCATCATGACCACTTTGGCAACGGGAGACATCAGCCCCCACATGATGTTCGCGCCCAACATAGAGGCGTGACCTTTCAACTCACTTTTTTCCATACGAATCAAAATTTTTCGGAGTGCAAAGGTACAAATTCCGGTGTAAAAAGGAAATTCTCCCCGTTGTCAGGAACGGCTGACTTGCAAACCGCTTTCCGAAAGGCTCATCTCGACGAAACGGGCTTTCGCATTTACCGGGTCCGCGGAAAGGATGCGCCGGATGTGCATGGCGGCTTCCGGGTCTTTGGCTACCATGTAGAGGAATCCGCCACCGCCGGCGCCCGGCAGCTTGTAGCCCAGGCAATAATCCTTAATCTTCGAGATGATGGCTTCTACCGCCGGCGGGTTGGTCCCGGAATCGAGGGCTTTGTTGAGCTCCCAGCTTTTCCCAACCAGCGTGCCGTATTGCCGGAAATCGCCGCGCTGGATGGCATCGAACATATCCAGGGCGTGCGATTTCATTTCCCGCAAGATGCCGAGGTGGGTTCCGCTGTTCAGGAACATTCCCTGTACGATTTCGGCAAGGATGCCTTTTGCCGTCCGGGTAATCCCTGTATAATAAAGCAGGTGGCAAGGCTGGAGCGACGTGTCGGTGAAAAGATATTCCGGAAGCCAGCGCACCAAGGGATTCTGATTAAAGCCTTCCGTGGTCTGGAGGAGTTTCAGGCCGTGAAGAATACCGCCGAACTGATCCTGCCAGCCGCCGCCCGTGGTGAGCAACTGTTCGAGAATAAGGGTTCGATAGCCGATTTCGTTTTTATCCCATCCCAAGCCGCAGAAATCGGACAACGCCCCCAAAACGGTCGAGGCAAGAATGGAACTCGTGCCCAAACCCGAACCGGCAGGGACGGCAGCCAAAAGCGTTACTTCCAAGCCGCAACCGAAGGCCTGAAGTGCCTGCTCGAGCGAAACGAATTTCTCGGCGGCAAATGGAGGCGCAAAACCGGCCAGCGTCAAAGCCGCCTTCGGGATGGAGAAGGGAGAGCCTACCTTATTATAATCGCACAATTCCTCGAAGGTGCGCACGACTTCCATTGCCCCCAAATCAATCGAGCGCAAGATGATGCACGGTTCCGACGCCGGCTTTACATAGACTTGCAAAGGCGGTTGCCCGTTCAGTTCAATCGCGATGTTTACGACATGCCCGCCGGCATACATGCAAAACGGAGGGGTATCGGTCCAGCCTCCGGCCAGATCAATGCGCACCGGACTACGCCCCCAGACGATCTGGTCGGCATAGACGTTCATCTTCGGCGATTGTTTGTTTTCGGCCAACGAACCGACCAGTCCTTCGCGTAGCAGGGCAAAAGCTTCGCGTTGCTCCGACGAACCATCCTTTCCCATCAACGAAAGAGCGCGTGCCCGGAAGGCATGGTTGTGAATGCGTTTCATCAAGGGGACATCGGCTGGCAAAACATCGGGCAAAGGGATTTGTTCTTCGGCAAAAGCCCGGGCGGCATCGGCCAAGTCCAACTGGTAAAAGACGCTCCGGTTGTGGTTTTGGGCAAGCATGCTCCAGTTGCGGCGACGGAACATTTCGCGTTGGGCAACCAGCCGGTGCAGATTCGCACAATCCGAAATCCGGTTGGCGGAAACTTTCTCTGCCTGGAGATAGATCTGACGGGCGGCTTCCAATTGCGGTTCCGAAATCATCCAACGCAAGACGATTCCCAGTTCTTCCACGGAATGACAAACCGGGAACAACGGATAATTCTGGATATCGCAATCGGCCGACGGCAAATCCAAATTCCGGCGGACAAACCAATCGGTGAGCGGTTCGCCCATAAACAGGGTTTCCGGCTGACAGACATTTCCTTTAAACAAATCGTCGAAGCCATAGGGACGGGCGACAAACGCCTGCTCTCCCCAAGGGACGACATCGACACAAACTCCGGCGGGAAGACGCAGCGTCCAGTCGTTCTCCGGGATGCCGGTAATCACATGACGCGAAGCCAGCGACCAGCCGGAAGAAAGGAAACTGTTCTCAATCCATAATTCGGAATTTTCGGGAGTCAGGGGAACACGGCAATCGGCGTTCTGGACAAACATGGCGGGATGCGGCTTCACCTTTTGTTGCATGATGGCCCGCTGGTCGCGCACCAGATTCTGAACAGCCAACGTGGAAGAAATCAACTCCCTGCTGGTTCCGTAATGATAGAATTCGCCTCCGGGCAAGGGAAGGATGGCTACAGAAAGGCTGTTCAACTCCGGATCGATTACTTTCGGATGCGAGCCAAGTGTCAAACCGAATTCGCCATACAAATCATATTCCTTCAACGAACCTTCAGCCGAGCGGGAACGCGCGTCGAGCAGACGAACCGCCCGGTCGCTCAGCAACCAGATGCCAATATCCATCAAATACAGATGCGTCTCGGCCAACGACGAAAGTTCCTCCAACGTCGGTTTTTGGAGCATGAAATCCAAGACCTCGGGCGATTCGCGCCGCGAGAGGAAGACACCATGCCGTGTAGCCAACGACGAATCGACCCACAAGCCGTAGCAAACCACATCGGCCTCCGGAATCGGCTGTAGCGGTTCCGTACTCCGGATATAGACATCCCCGCTTACCACCATCGTATGCAACGTCTCCGGAACACGTTCCATAATCTTTTCATACAACGGCAATTGCAATGAGAGCAAGTCTTGCGACAATTTCTGTCCGCGAGCCCAACGGAAGACCGGAATCGGCGTGAGGATTTTCCCGGAAGGGGCATACGACGGCAAACGGCGGCTCTGCCCTCCGGCATGCAACAAAATCCGTTTCTCGCGAGGCAACCAGCTGGCCAAATCGGCCGATTCACACTCCGCGCGGCGGCACGATTCCAAGAGCCAGGCTGTTCCTCCGCCGGAACCCAGGCGTTTCCCCATCGGATCAGAAGTGCAAAACCAATTATCTTTGCCTACTTTTTCTATTTCATAAAAACAATCCACCAAGTTTGGCGGAAGCGATAATAATTTCTTCATATATATAGTTTTCATCTTGTTTTACGTAATGAAATGCAAATATAGGAAATAAAAGGAACAGACAGTCAGCCTGTCGTCCTTCTTCATTAATTGATTATAAATCTCTACAACTATTTATCCGTATGATATTAGGTTATTTAAGAGTCAGTACAGACAAACAGACCGTAGAAAACCAGCGTTTTGAAATCATGAAATTCGCACAGGAAAAGCACTTGACGATCGACCGTTGGGTGGAAGAAACCGTCAGCGGTACCAAAAGAGTTTCCGAACGCAGATTGGGAAAAATCTTCAAACATTTCAAGAAAGGCGACATCCTGATTACTTCAGAATTGTCGCGCCTCGGAAGAAATCTGATGCAAGTCATGGGGCTTCTCCACGAATGCATGGAAAACGGCATCACGCTGATGACCGTCAAGGAACGTTACGAACTGGGCAACGACATCAATGCCAAAATCCTCGCGTTCGCCTTCAGCTTGAGTGCCGAAATCGAACGCAACCTGATTTCCATGCGCACCAAAGAAGCCTTGCAAAAAAAAACACGACGGGGTACGCCTGGGACGCCCCAAGGGAAGAGCACTCCACTACAAACTGACCGGAAAAGAAGAACGAATCAAGAAGCTTATCCAGGAAGACTACAGCTACCGGGAAATCTGCAAGCGGATGGGAGTTAGCCGGCAAACCTTACGCAACTTCATCAATCTGAACCCCGACTATTTCATCGAACCCTAAACCCCCGGTTAAAGCGACGGAAACATAACTTTTCTCCAATGGAAAAAATATCTTTAGGAAATAATTTATACATTTGTTCCGATTCAAATCTCAATACAGATAACACATACTGCACATACATCAACATTTATATTATATGAAGACAAAGATTCTCACCGTTTCCGCAGCACTTATTCTGCTAACTTCTTCATGCGGAAACAACAAACAAGACTATCCGTTCCGCAATCCGGACCTTCCGGTTGAACAACGCATCCAAGATTTATTAGGCCGGCTGACTCCGGAAGAGAAAGTGGCGCAAATGATGAACCAAACTCCCGCCATCGAACGGTTGGGCATCCCGCCCTACGACTGGTGGAACGAAGCCTTGCACGGAGTGGCTCGCGCCGGCAACGCTACGGTTTTCCCGCAAGCTATCGCCCTCGCCGCAACCTTCAACGACGAGGAAATCTTCCGGACTTTCGACATGATCAGCGACGAAGCTCGTGCCAAATACCATCACTATCAGAAAAACAAAGAATACGACCGCTACAAAGGTCTGACTTTCTGGACTCCGAATATCAATATCTTCCGGGACCCGCGCTGGGGACGCGGCATGGAAACCTACGGAGAAGATCCGTATCTGACTACCCGCATGGGCCTTGCCGTGGTCAAAGGATTGCAGGGCAACGACCCCAAATACTTCAAGACACATGCCTGCGCCAAACATTACGCCGTGCATAGCGGTCCGGAATGGAATCGCCACGAGTTCGACGTCAGCGTGACGCCTCGCGACCTTTGGACGACCTACCTCCCCGCTTTCGAAGCCCTCGTGAAAGAAGGCAACGTGCAGGAAGTCATGTGTGCCTACAACCGCTACGAAGGCGAGCCGTGCTGCGGCAGCAACAAACTCCTCGTCGATATTCTCCGGAACGGTTGGGGATTCCAGGGAATCGTCACCTCCGATTGCGGAGCCATCGACGACTTCTGGCAAAAAGACGAGCGGACTCCCCGCCACGAGACCCATCCCGATGCCGAAAGCGCCTCGGCCGACGCCGTCCTGAGCGGAACCGACACCGAATGCGGCGGCAGCTACCGCTCCCTCGTCCAAGCGATGAAAGACGGGAAAATCAAGGAGCAAGACCTCGACGTTTCGTTAACCCGCCTCTTCCGCGGACGCTTTGAGCTCGGCATGTTCGACCCCGACGACCGCGTTGCCTACAGCCAGATTCCATACAGCGTCGTTTCAAGTCCGGAACACATCGCCCAGGCCCTGAACATGGCGCGGCAAAGCATGGTCTTGCTGAAAAACAACCAGAACACCCTCCCGCTGAGCAAGGAATTGAAAAAGATAGCCGTCGTCGGGCCTAACGCGGCCGATTCGACGATGCTCTGGGCCAACTACAACGGGTTCCCGACCCGCACGACAACCATCCTCGAAGGCATCCGGCAAAAAGTACCCGGCACGGAAGTCATCTACGAATTAGGATGCAACCACACGGCCGATTTTGTCATGACCGACCTCGGCAACTGCATCTCTTCAGAAGCCGGACAAGGTCTGAAAGCCGAATACTACAACAATACCGACTTCAGCGGCGCTCCCGTCTATACGGGCTTGGCCAAAGAACTCCACTATACGACCGGAGGCAACACGCAATTCGCCCCCAACGTCAACCTGACCAACTTCTCCGCCCGTTTCACCGGCGAATTTGAAGCGCCCCAAAGCGGCGACATCGAGTTCACCCTTTCCGGCAACGACGGATTCCGTCTCTTCATCGGCGACGAGAAAGTAGCCGAAGTCTGGGGCAACGAATACGGCGCGGGAAAGACCTACACGCTCAAGGCCGAGCAAGGAAAGAAGTATCCCGTCAAGATTGAATACATGCAGAAGCTCGGATCGGCCGATTTGAACTTCTCGGTAGGTGTCCGCACGCCAGTTGACTGCCAGGCAACCGCCAACAAGGTGAAAGATGCCGACGTCATCATCTTCGTCGGGGGAATTTCTCCTCGCCTCGAAGGTGAAGAGATGCCGGTCGATGCCGAAGGCTTCAAGAAAGGAGACCGCCTCAACATCGAAATCCCGAAAGTGCAGCAGGAGATGGTGAAAGCCCTCAAAGCAACCGGCAAACCGCTGGTCTATGTGGTCTGCACGGGCAGCGCGCTGGCGCTCAACTGGGAAGACGCCCATGTCGATGCCATCCTCAACGCCTGGTACGGCGGGCAGGAAGGCGGGACGGCCGTTGCCGACATCCTCTTTGGCGATTACAACCCCGCCGGGCGCCTGCCGGTAACTTTCTACAAGTCGGTGTCGCAACTCCCCGATTTCGAAGACTATTCCATGAAGGGACGAACCTACCGCTACTTCACCCAGCAACCCCTCTACCCCTTTGGCTACGGACTGAGCTATACCACGTTCCGCTATGATAACGCACGCCTCTCCGCCACCGAGATCGAGGCCGGACAACCCGTGACACTCTCTTTCGACCTCAGCAACACGGGCAAAATGGATGGCGACGAAGTGGCCCAGGTCTATATCAAGAACCCCAACGACCCCGAAGGCCCCATCAAGGCGCTGAAAGGCTTCAAACGTGTCCACCTGAAGGCGGGCGAAACGCAGACGGTCAGCATCGAGCTGGAACCGAAGGCGTTTTGGTCGTTCAACGACGAAACGCAAGATATGGAAATCCGTCCGGGCAAATACCAGGTCCTCTACGGGAAATCTTCGGCCGACAGCGACCTGAAAAAGGTTGAACTCCGGATAAACTAACTTCCGCGGGCCGCGGCGGGCTTCCTCTCACCCGAGAAGTTGCCAGAGCCGCCGGCTCTAAGCCGAAAACGATAGAAAAGTAGTCAGAGCCGGCGGCTCTGGCTATTTTTTTGCTGAAAAGTCGTTAGAGCTGGCAGCTCTGGCAACCTTTTTCTTGAAAAGTTCGTAGAGCCGGCGGCTCTGGCAACTTTTTTTCTGAAAAGTTCGTAGAGCCGGCAGCTCTGGCTACTTTTCTTCCGAAAGGACGTTAGAGCCGGCAGCTCTGGCTACTTTTCTTCTGAAAGGAAGCCAGGGACGCCGTCCCTAATCACTTTTCATTTGAAAAGTTGCCAGGGACGGCGTATCTAATCACTTTTTTTTTGAAAAGTTGTCAGGGACGCCGTATCTAGCCACTTTTTTTTTGAAAAGTTGCTAGGGACGCCGTATCTAGCCACTTTTTTTTTGAAAAGTTGCTAGGGACGCCGTATCTAGTCATTTTTCTTTTGAAAAGTTGTTAGGGACGCCGTCCCTGGTTACTTTTCAAACGAAATGACGCCAGAGCCGGCGGCCCTGACGTCATCCCAACAGAAAAGTTGCCTGCGCAACCTTATTTCAAAACTTTCTCGAGCGTTTCCTGCAATTCGGCTTCGCGAATGTTTCGCGCAATGATTTTTCCTTCCGGATCGAGCAAGACATTCGACGGAATCCCTCGCACACCATAGAGCGCCGGGACTTCCGAGTCCCAATATTTCA
>CALVFH010000099.1 GCA_944326775.1 uncultured Parabacteroides sp. | reverse complement strand
ATTATGAAAATGAATATTTTACAGCACCTATGCATATACATTCAGAATATGAGTTAATTCTTATTGAAAAGGGTGAAGGTCATGCTTTTATTGGAGATATGGTATATCAAATGAAACCAGGAGATTTTATGCTTATCGGAAGTAATTTGCCTCATCTATGGTTGAGTGCAGATGAATATTATAAAAAGGGAACTTTACTTCGTTCAGCTTCAGTTTATTCTCAATTTAGTGCAGATGTGTTTCCTTCACGAGAAATGAATTTAGAGGAATTTAAATTGATTTGGTATTTGTTGGAGGAATCTCAAAAAGGAGTGGCCTTTTCTGGAAATTTATTGCCGAAAATTCGAGAAAAGTTCCGAGAATTGCCTTCCTTACAGGGGTTAAATAGACTGGTATGTTTGTATCAGATTCTGAATGATTTGGCTCAATGTCCATTTGTACATTTAGCTAGTGATAATTATGTAAATAATTGGTCAAAAGAGGAGAATACGACTGTCCAGCGTGCTAATCGATATATAAATCGACATTACCAAGAAGAAATTACGTTGGAGGGTATTGCTGAATATACCGGAATGAATCCGAGTGCACTTTGTCGTTATTATAAAAAGTACACTGGGAAAAAGATTTTTGAATATATTGCAGAGTTACGTATTTCGTATGCAATTAAACTTTTAACTTATCGGCATAATAGTATTGGACAAGTAGCATATGATTGTGGATATAACAGTATATCTCATTTTAATCGGCAGTTTAAACGGATTGTAGGAAAGACTCCTAGTGAATATTGCAATCATTTGAGAAATATTTCTGCTATATAATTATTACTGAACATATATGTTTTCAAAATCACCGTCTTTCTCTGTTTGGGAGGGTCTGCAGAATGTGTAAATGTACTGAGCAGGCTGAACGGAAAAATATACCTTATTTCCGGGAACCATGACATAAAGAATCTGAGGCAGAATTATACGGAATACTTCGGACAGATAGTGATGCAGATGTATATTGAGGTGGATAAATAGAAGATATATCAGAATCATTTCATTTGCGCAGGTGAAGGCGATCATCGAAAAACAGATTGAACAATCAAAGAAAGGAGAACAATAAGATGAAAATACAATACATGAGCGATCTGCACCTGGAGTTCTGGGAAAATAGCAGATATTTGAAACATAATGAACTACCGGTTACTGGTGATGTGTTGGTGCTGGCCGGAGATATTTTCTATCTCAAGGATAAGGTTGCTCCGTTAACGAAGTTTTGGAAGTGGGTTTCAGAGAACTACCGTCAGGTATTGATTGTCCCTGGTAACCACGAATACTACAACTATTCGGACGTGATGGAGCGGGGCTTGCAATGGCGATGGATGTTCCGGGAGAATGTCGGCTACTATCAGAATCAAGTCGTACGCATAGATGATACCGACTTTGTACTGAGTACGTTGTGGTCACGAATCAACCCGAACGACGAGTATTTCGTGTGGAAAGGCATGAATGACTTCCGCCAGATCAAGTATGACGGGAAACTGTTGCAGGTGGAGGAGTTTAACCAGATGCACGAGAGCTGTATCAACTTTATCCGGAAAAACGTTGAGGAGAGTACGGCATCTCATATTGTGGTAGTTACACACCATCTGCCGACACTCCAGGTGGTAGCTCCGCATCATAGAGGGTCCGTGCTGAGTAGTGCATTTGCCAGTGAATACGGAAATCTGATTGCCGACAGTAGGATCGATGCCTGGATTTACGGGCATTCGCATACAAACATCGACACTGAGATTGGCGGTACCCGCATAATTTGCAATCAAATGGGATATGTTTTTGAAGATGAACATCTGATGAACGGATTTGATCCGGGCAGGTTTATTGAAATTTAATGAACGTACTGAGATGAATGAACGGAAGAACATAGATAGAAGGCTCTTCATCGATTTGGCGAAGGAGGTTGGCCTGAATGCCTCACATTTGGAGGCGTTGGGTGAAAGTCGCTACTGGGAGATTGGCGTTGGTGGTGATATGTTTGAACGATTGGTTGAGATTCAACATCGGTTTGAGCGATTGGCCGTGATGGGTGACAATGAGTATCGGGGATTCTATATTGAGGTGCCGCGGCCCGAGCCGGAAGAATGGGGCAATGCCGTGGGAATATGAATGCTCGGACGATGGCAACTCGCCCTTGACTTGGGAGCAATACAATGCGATTGTTTCTCTTGCTGAATGGCAGGAAGAGGAGAGGATAAAGATCCCTTTAGGCAAGCATATCTGAATCTTGCTCATTTAGCAAATTATTGATACTAATGTTTTTTTAGGGGATGGGATGCGTGTAGGATTTGATGCGCATGAATCCGGAAAAAGATGCAATGCTTTCCGGAAAAAGGATGGCATAACAAGAAGCGACTCCGGAGGGAAGTCGCTTCTTGTTTCACAGGCTCAGCTTCATCTGGCCGTCTGATCTCTGTTCCGCCAAGTAAAATACATCACAATCTGATTGAAACTGTGGGGCAGTGCTTACCAACACGGATAAGTGCTGCCCCGTCCTTTTATTTTCTGTAAAAGTGTTACAAATATAGATGATATGTTTATCTGGATGACCTCTATACGATTGTACCTTTGTAGCAAAAGATAAAAGAACACGTATTGATAAACAATTAAGAAACAGAATATATGAAAAAGTTATTTTTAATGCCATTGATGCTGTTGGCCACATTTATGATTTCGGCGGCATGCAGCGAAGAAAACCCGATACAAGACGGGCAAGAACAGACCACTCCCGGAGAAAACGACGGGGAAGAAGGAAATGAAGAAGGGGGCGATGAAGAAGGAGGAAACGTGGAAGGCGGCAACAGCAGATACCTCGTCCTCTACTGCTCGCGATCGGGCAATACGGAACAAATGGCGCAGACCATTCAGTCCACACTAGACTGCGATATGATGGAAGTGGTACCGGAAACGCCTTATGAGAACAACTATAATGACATGCTTGACCGGGCACAGGCTGAATTGGATGCTATTGGGCAGGGTAATTATCCGGTAATCACCACCTCGGTGGAAAGTTTCGACGATTACGATATTGTTTTTGTCGGTTATCCAATCTGGTACAGTCACATGGCCACCCCGATGCAGACATTCCTGCACAATCACGCCGATTTGTTGGCAGGAAAGCGTATTGCCCTTTTTGCCAGCAGTGGGAGCAGCGGTATCAGTACGTCAGAACAAGACGCTGCATCGCTTGTCCCGGAAGCCACGTTTGAAGAGTCCCTATTGCTTACTTCTAGCTCATTGGGCAGTATGGAGACCCGTATTCCGCAGTGGTTGGAAAGCCTTGGCGCGAGTCGGGAGACAGGACATGGAGAAAATGTTGCGGTGAGCCTCGGCATAAACATCATCGTGGGTGATCAAACTGTCACCGCCACATTGGAAGACAATGGTGCCGCCCACGATTTTCTTTCCCGCCTGCCGTTGGAAGTAACTTTGGAAGACTACAACAACGGTGCGGAAAAGATATTCTATCCCGACCCCGAACTCAGCCTTGATGATACACCGCGCGGTTGTGCCCCACAGGCTGGCGATATCACCATCTACGAGCCGTGGGGCAACGTCGCTATCTTCTGCCGTGATTGGTCGGAGAGCAGTTCGCTCATCAAAATCGGCCATATAAACGGTGACGGCATCGGTCTGCTACAAGGTACAGAGAATATTAACGTAAGATTTGAACGACAATAATATAATGATGGAAAAATTGAATATGATACGAAATTTGTTAGCCACATTTCTCCTGTTCGGACTGCTGTCATGTGGCACGGCAGAAAAGGAAACGCATCCATCCAATATGGAAGAAACCGGAAAACAGAACATAGGAAGCGTGCTTGCCCTTTACCCGAAACCGATGACGGTCATCGGTGCGGAAGTGAACGGGAAAGTGAACTGGCTTGTCGTGGGGCATACAGGTATTATCGGCCATGACCGGATACTGATCAGTATGAGCAAAAGCCACTATACCAATCAAGGCATAAAGGAATCCAAAAAGCTATCCGTTAATCTTGTGAGCCGGGAGATGCTGCCCAAAGCCGATTACGTAGGCAGCGTGAGCGGAGCTTCGGTGGACAAGTCGGAAGTGTTTGAATATCATTGGGGCGAAAACGGCACGCCCGTGATTGATGCCTCGCCATTGACGATGGAGTGCGATGTAGTGGACATTTATGAAACGGAGGGATTCGACAACTTTGTCTGCTCCATTGCGGACACATACGCCTCTTCTGAGGTGCTTGACACGGATGGTAAGCTCGACTATACACGTTTGAAGCCTGTTTTGTTCGAGTTTCCGACCTATTCCTACCTTGCTACCGGAGAGGTTATCGGCAAATGCCTTAATCTGGACAAGCAACCGGGTATGTGTGCCAAGGAAAAGATGACCGCTGACGGTATCGTGCGCCTGTCAAAAATCGAAATATGGCCGCAGTTCCTTGATGAATATATAAAATATGTGACGGAGGTGGGCGAAATCTCCCTGCGCACCGAACCGGGCGTACTGACCATGTATGCTGTCGGCGAAAAAGAGAATCCCTGCAGAATAACCATTCTTGAAACATACGCTAGCAAAGCGGCTTACGACAAGCATATAGCTTCTGCGCATTTTCAGAAATACAAGCAAGGGACGCTGCACATGGTCAAGTCATTGGTCTTATCAGACCAGACACCGCTTAATCCTGCCAACCGAATCAATAATTTTATGGAATAACTGAACAGAAACAATTAAAAAACAATAGAAGGATAGAATATGGAAAACATATCTCCAGCACAAGTAGCGTTGGCATGGGTTATAGCCAAAGGTATGACTCCGATTATCGGGGTAACGAAAGTGTCGCAGGTGCAGGATGCGGTGAAAGCCATGCATATTTTTCTTACCACAGAAGCAAGCAATCAAATGGAGGCATCGGCAGAAGAAACGGGAGTGGATATTCGTGGCTCTTGGGAGGCGGAAACAGCTTCACGGGTAATGAATCTCCCTCTGCAAGCGTTTTATGTATTTCTCAAAGAGAATGAATTGGACAACATCGGCGTGGGAGGAATCCTGCTGTCAGATAAGAAGTAGATGTTAGAATAGAATAAAATGGTAGGAATATGATCAGAGTGATGATGATTGCTGTCCTGATGTTGCCTTTCTTTACTGCAACAGTTCAGACGAAGCAAAATAAATCTGACAATCAAAATAAAACGAAAATGGAAAGTAATACAATTAAATTGACTCTCGAAGGCGGCAAGACATTCACTGCGATTTTGGCAGATAACTCATCCGCCAAGGCTTTGCAAGAACTGCTCGCTAAAAATAATGTAACCGTGAAAATGGAGGATTACGGCAATATGGAGAAAGTAGGGCCATTGGGAACCAATCTTCCCCGTAACGACAGGCCGACCACCACCGGACCGGGAGACATCATTCTCTATCAAGGGAAATATCTGGTCATCTACTATGCAACCAATTCATGGAACTTCACCCGCTTGGGTAAGATAGACTCTGTTTCCGGTAGTGAACTGAAATCTGCTTTAGGAGAGGGCGATGTGACTGTCACACTTTCATTGGACCGCTGATGAGAAAAGCATTTCCATAGGAATATTGGGCATGGCATTAGCACCGTTCCACACCTTATCCGGAAGAGATCATAGCCACCACACCGCTGGCCATGTATGATATCCGGCAGAGACTACCCGTTCGGTATTGAATATGCTGGCACGCAACGTACTGGTGCGCTATCCGAACTTGAAATAGTCGTACCCCACTGCGGCTCGTTCCTGCCTTTGGCCCTGCCACGCATGAAGTCCATTCTTATCTGCCCGATGCGGTACTGATGGCCAACCTATAACGGTTGAAATAGATACTTGCTGCCGACAAGGAACTGGCAGGATACGCAGACCTCATCCTATGGAAGAATGCTGAAAGCCTGTTTGTCAAGGATGCAGTTTCCGGCAATACTCGGACGGAGTGATGCCCTCATACTTCTTAAAGAGCCGGCTGAAGTGCTGGGAATATTCAAAGCCAAGACGGTCTGACACCTGGGTGATGCTTTCTCCTGCAGCCAGACCGTTCTTGGCCAGTTGGATGACAAACCGGCGGATGTGGTTGCTGGCCGTGTCGCCCGTAGTTTTCTTTATGACGTCGCCGAAATAGTTGGGCGACATACAGAGCTTGTCGGCACAATATTGCACGGTAGGCAGGCCGAGGGTCAGCTGGAGCTTCTCCTCGAAATAATCTCTCAGCAGGCTGTTGAAGCGGACCAGGATGTCCGAGTTCTCTATCTTTCGGGTGATGAACTGGCGGTTGTAGAAACGCTGGCAGAAATTGAGCGCCAGTTCACTGTAACTGACGAGGATGGCATGCTGAAGCTCGTCGGGTTTCTTGCCCAGTTCTTCGCGGATCTGCTTCATCAGGGAAACCATGATGTCGTGTTCCTCGTCGGTCATGTGCAGAGCCTCGTTGACGCGATAATCAAAGAAGGAATAGTCCCGGATGTGTTTCTCAAGGGGAAAGCCGTGCAGCAGGTCGGGATGGAACAGCAGTGCCCAACCGGTAATCGCCACCCGTTCGCCATTGTCCTCCTTGCCGCCTACCTGTCCGGGAGCCACACAAAGCAGCGTTCCCTTGTTGTAATCGTATTTGCCGCAACCATAATCCAACTCCACGTTGGCATCGTCCCGGAGGAAAAGCCCGTACACGCTGTAGTTGTTCAGGCTGTGCCGTATGGGTGACACCTCGGCATAATCAATGACACAAACCAAGGGATGCTGACTGTCACATCCAAGATAACTGCTGTAGTCATTGACATTCCTTACTTTCAATATCTTGCTCATTTTATTCTCCTATTATCTCCGTTCTAACGTTACAAAGATAAAGCATTTCGCGGACAATGGTTTATGCCGGGAAGCATTTCAGTAATAATGGTAGGGTTTACCGACTTATGGTTACAAAGGTTGTTCTTAATCCGGCGTAATTTTGCACCAGATAAAAAACAAAAAGCAATGAAACAAAAGACAGATTTCTTACGAGAGCTGTACGCGGACGAGGCGGTGTGCTTCATCGCAGACCGCCACAACGTCACGCCGCAACAACTCTTGCACTATCTCCACATCGGGGAACCGCAGACTGATGCCGCAGCTTCGGGCGATACATTCATCCCCCTGGAGCCGAATGAAATAGAAATACTGAAAGGGCTGTCCGGTACAGTCCTGGATTGATATATAACCCTAAAAACAGGAGAAAAGACAATGAAGAAGAATATCGGAAACACATTGGCCCTGTATCCTACGCCCGCAGTGGTCGTAGGGACGGAAGTGAACGGAAAAGTAAACTGGCTGCTTGTGGCCCACGTGGGCATCATCGGGCATGACCAAATCATGCTGAGCCTCTTCAAGAAGCACTACACCAACGAGGGCATCAAGCAGACGGGCAAGGTGTCGGTCAATATGGTGAATGAAGCCATGCTGGAACGTGCCGACTATGTGGGCTGCGTCAGCGGAGCGAAGGAAGACAAGTCGGACGTGTTCGCTTACCATTCAGGCGAGGCAGGCACACCGGTCATCGACGAAAGCCCGCTGGTAATGGAGTGTGAGGTGGTGGACAACTACGAGACGGACACCTTCGACAACTTCATCTGCAAGATAACGAACACGTATGTGGATGAGGATTACCTGAACGAAAAGGGCAAGCCCGACTATGACAAACTGAAGCCCGTGCTGTTCGAAATGCCGAACTACACCTACCTCCGTACAGGCGAAACCATCGGCAAATGCACCAGTTTCGGAAAAGCATACAGAAAGGAGAAATGACTATGAAGACAAGAACATTGGGAAAAGACCGGCTGGAAGTGTCAGCCGTAGGATTGGGCTGCATGGGGTTCACGCAGAGTTACCCTCCGTATCCCGACCGGAAGGATGCCATACACACGATACGCGAAGCCGTGGATTTGGGCGTGACCTTCTTCGATACGGCCGAAGTGTACAGCTATTTCAAGAATGAAGACCTCGTAGGCGAGGCCCTTCAGCCCGTGCGCGACAAGGTGGTCATTGCCACCAAGTTCGGCTACGATCTTTCGGAAACACCGGATTTGAATACCTCGGCACGCCCCGTTGCACTTTCCAGCCGTCCGGAAACCATCCGTAAGGCAGTGGAAGGTTCGTTGCAACGCCTGCGTACCGACCACATCGACCTTTATTACCAGCACCGTGTGGACCCGAACGTGCCGATAGAAACAGTAGCAGAAACCGTAGGCGAACTGATAAAAGAAGGCAAGGTGCTGCACTGGGGATTGTCGGAAGCAGCCGCAACTACGGTGCGCCGTGCCCATGCCGTGTGTCCCCTGACTGCCGTGCAGAGCGAATACTCCCTCTGGTATCGCAAACCGGAAGCCGAACTGTTGCCCTCACTGGAGGAGCTGGGCATCGGTTTTGTACCGTTCAGTCCGCTGGGCAAGGCCATGCTGACCGGACGTTTCAATAAGGACACGAAGTTTGACAAGACCGACTTCCGTTCTGCCATCCCCCGTTTCCAGGGCGACAACCTGAAGCACAACATGGAACTGGTGGAATATGTGGAAGAGCTGGCGAAGCGTAAAGAAACCACTCCGGCCCGTATCGCCATCGGCTGGTTGCTGGCACAGAAGCCGTGGATTGTTCCCATTCCGGGCAGTAAGCGCATCGAACGCATCCGGGAGAACATCGGAGGAGCGGACATCAGCTTCACGGCTGAAGAACTGGCAGACATCCGCCGGCATCTGGACAGCATTGAAATCCTGGGCGGACGTTATCCTGAAGACCAGGAGAAGATGACCGGACTTTAACAAGCCGAGCGTATGGAACGTCGCGATTTCTTAAAGAAGTCTGTACTGACTACCTTGGGCACGGCACTGGCCGACACCGGGCTGGTACAGGCTTTCAATCATCTGAACGGAAACGAATCAAAAACAGATAAAATGAAGATAGTAGTATTGACGGGCAGCCCCCGTAAGAACGGCAATTCCGCTTATCTGGCAGAACAGTTCATCAAGGGCGCGGAAGAAAAGGGGCATGAGGTATTCCGTTTCGATTGTGCCTTCAAACAAGTGGAGCCATGCCGCGCCTGCAACCGGTGTGGCATGGATGGGCCTTGCATCTTCAACGATGACTTCCAGGAACTACGTCCCCGCCTTATCGAGGCGGATATGGTAGTGTTTGCCACACCGATGTATTATTTCAGCATCTCGGCACAGATGAAACGGGTGATAGACCGCTTCTATGCCATCAACGGACAGATTAAAGGAGCGCACAAGAAAGCCGCTTTCCTGATGACATACGCCGACACTGCCCGGAAAGAGGCGGAACCGATGCTGGTGCATTATCATACGCTGATGGATTACCTCGGCTGGACCAGTGTAGGTGAGGTCGTGGCGTCAGGAGTATGGACAGCTGGGAGTGTACGCAACACGGATTATCCACAGCAAGCTTATCAATTAGGTAAAAGTGTATAACCTCATCATGATTGAAAAATGAAAAGAACAATAATATTCTTGGCATTGTGCTGGTAGGCAGTCTGTCCGTTATACCCTTTTCGGTGGTGAATCTCTTACCGGATAAGGTATGGATCCGGAGATCCTCCAGATATTTATTTTCGGCGAGTCGTCTTTAATTTACTAAATATCAACAATATGTGCAGATTTTTATACATAAATCTTTTATCAATTTAATTCCGCCAACACGTAGTTGACATTAAATTTTGCGGTGAAGATGCTCAATGGCTTTATGTAGACCGCATTCAGCATGAAATCATTTTCCGATGCAGTATGTGTACATCGTTGATTATCAATAGTATAGCACTCTAAAAGGTACAACCAGTAGGTCGGCAAGTATCTGAGAATGTGTAAGTTAGTGA
>CALVFH010000098.1 GCA_944326775.1 uncultured Parabacteroides sp. | reverse complement strand
CCTTTCGGCTGTTTATAAAACAACGTATCCATAATAAAGAAAAACGAAAGCTTATGGCAAATATCAAACAGAGCCTGACCGAGCTGATCGGTCATACGCCGCTCCTCAAACTGAACCGCTGGCAAAAGGCGCGGGAGGGCGCGGCAGAGATTCTGGTCAAAATCGAACGGAATAATCCGGGCGGAAGCGTCAAGGACCGTCCTGCCCTGGCCATGATAGAGGACGCCGAACGCAAGGGGCGGCTCCGCGAAGGGGGGACGATTATCGAACCCACCAGCGGGAACACCGGCGTGGGACTGGCGTGGATTGCCGCCGTCAGAGGTTACCGCACTATCTTCACGATGCCGGAGACCATGAGCCGCGAGCGGCAACTGCTGCTGAAGGCTTACGGCGCCGAAGTGGTCCTGACACCGGGCGCAGAGGGTATGGCGGGCGCCATCCGGAAGGCGGAGGCTCTCCGCGACGAGATTCCGGGCGCCGTCATCCTGCAACAGTTCGAGAACGAGGCGAATGCCAAGGCCCACGAGGAAACGACGGCCCGGGAAATCTGGCAGGATACCGACGGACAGGTGGATTGCCTGGTCGCCGCGGTTGGGACGGGCGGCACACTGACCGGGACAGCCCGGGGACTGAAGGCGCACAACCCCGACATCCGCATCGTGGCCGTCGAACCGGCTGCTTCGCCCGTCCTCTCCGGCGGGAAGGCGGGACCGCACAAGATTCAGGGCATCGGCGCGGGTTTTGTCCCGAAAATCTACGATGCTTCGCTGGTGGACCGCGTGATTTGCGTCGGCAACGACGAGGCGTTCGAGGCCAGCCGCCAACTGGCCCGCGAGGAAGGGCTTCTGGTGGGCATTTCCTCCGGAGCCGCAGCCTGTGCAGCCGCGCAGCTGGCCGCCGAAGCGGAATTCCGGGGCAAACGCATCGTGGTTGTCCTGCCCGACACGGGCGAGAGATACCTCTCAACGGATTTGTTTTTTTAAGACGAGTCTTTCTTATCTCAAACTTATTTGCTTCTTTTGCACTTCGGATTGTATCACTTAAAAAACAAACAGGATATGAAGAAAAAACTCAGTGTGATGCTCGTCGCCATGCTGGTGCTGCTGGTCAGCGTGCCGGCGCGGGCGGAATTCAAGATTGGCGTGAAGGGCGGAGTCAATATTTCGTCTGTCCACTTCAGTAAAGACATCTTGAGCAGTTCCAATATTACGGGCTACAACGTGGGCCCGATGGTTGAATTTGTTGTTCCCATCGTCGGCATCGGCATGGATGCGGCCGTGCTCTTCAACCAGAAGGGAATGGAGATCGGCAACGAGTCGATGCGCACGAACTACCTGGATATCCCCGTCAACCTGAAATGGAAATTCGGTCTTCCTGCGGCGAAGATCTATCTCACGGCGGGACCGTACGTCAGTTTCCGGCTGGGAGGCGACAAGATATGGAATGTCATCGACAGCCAGCTGGAGGCGAAATCGTTCGGGGCAGGTCTGAACTTCGGAGCGGGCGTCGAGCTAATCAAGCACCTGCAGGTAGGCTTCAACTACGGGCTGGGGCTGACCGACAACTATAGCGTGAACAAAATAGACCTCGGAAAGAACCGAGGCTGGTCGATTACCGCTGCGATTTTGTTTTAGACACGATGAAATACGCCGATGTCATCCTTCCCCTTCCGCTGGAAAACAGTTTTACCTACCGGATTCCGGCGGATATGGAAGCGGCAGTCGTTCGGGGCTGCCGCGTCATTGTCCATTTCGGTAAAAAACGGTTTTATACGGCCATCGTATTGGATGTTTATGAAGGGGAACCCAAAACGGACTATGAAATCAAGGAAATTTCGTCGCTCCTCGACGCTACGCCGGTCTTGCGACGCCCTCAGCTCCGCTTCTGGCAATGGATTAGCTCCTATTACTTGTGTAAATTGGGTGACGTCTATAAAGCCGCCTTGCCGACAGGCTTGAAACTCGAGAGCGAAACCATCGTCTCCATCAATCCCGACTTTGAAGCCGAGACGCCGCTGAAGCCCGCGGAGGAAACGGTCTTGGATGCCTTCTACACGGAAAGCAAGCGGACAGTCTCAGAGTTGGAGAAGCGGACGGGACTGAGAAACTTGGTGCCGGTCATCGCCTCGCTGGTCACCCGTGGGGCTGTGGAGGTCAGCGAAACCCTGAAGGAAGGCTTCAAACCGAAAACGGAGACCTACGTACGGCTTGCGGAGGCCTGGAACTCGGAATCGGAACTGCAGGAAGCCTTCACGGCACTGAAACGGAGCAAGAGCCAGGAGCGTTTATTGCTGGCTTACCTCGACCTCTCCCATGCGCTGGTCCCTGAAAAGCGTATCGAGGTCTCGCGAAAGGAATTGCTGGACTACAGCGGCTGTAGCTCGTCTTCGCTCTCCGGACTGCTGACGCGCGGCATCCTGGAAAGCTATGAGAAAGAAATTAGCCGGCTCCGGAAACACGTCTGCAAGACGCAGGAGCTCTCGCCGCTCAGCGACGTCCAGCAGGAGACTTACCGCAACATCCTGCAAATCTACAAAGAGAAAGAAGTGTGCCTGCTCTATGGCGTTCCGTCGAGCGGCAAAACGGAAATCTATATCCATCTAATCAAACAGGTACTGAAACAAGGGCGTCAGGTGCTTTACCTCTTACCTGAGATAGCCATCACCACGCAAATTACGGAACGGCTAAGCAAATTGTTCGGAGACCAACTGCTTGTTTACCATTCCAAATTCTCGGATAATGAGCGGGTCGAGGTCTGGAACAAACTCCTCAACGATCCCAGCCCCTTCGTCGTCCTCGGCGTACGCTCGTCAATCTTTCTTCCGTTTAAAGATTTGGGGCTGGTCATTGTCGATGAGGAACACGAGAACACCTACAAGCAGCAGGAGCCTGCGCCACGCTATCATGCCCGCAATGCAGCCATCATGCTGGCCAACATGCACGGTGCCAAGACCCTGCTCGGCTCGGCTACACCTTCCATAGACTCTTATTTCAACGCCTTAAACGGAAAATATGGCTTGGCAGAGCTTACCGTCCGCTACGGAAACGGATTGCTGCCGGAAATCATCCCTGTCAATGTTCACGAATTGCGCCGGAAGAAGCTGATGAAGAATGCGCTCTTCTCGCCACTGCTGATAGACAAAATGCAAAAGACTCTGGAGGCCGGCGAACAGGTTATTCTATTCCAAAACCGGAGGGGATTCGCTCCCATCATGGAATGCCGGGCCTGCGGATGGGTTCCGCGCTGCGTCCACTGCGATGTGAGCCTGACCTATCACAAGCATCTGAATCATCTGACGTGTCATTATTGTGGCTATACCATCCGGCTGCCCGAAGAATGCCCTTCGTGCCACAGCAAAGAGGATTTCCGGATGATGGGATTCGGTACGGAGAAAGTAGAAGAAGAGATTGCCACGCTTTTCCCTTCGGCACAGGTAGCCCGACTGGATTTTGATTCGGCTCGCACCCGCAATGCCTACGAACGTATCATTTCGAATTTCGAAAAAGGGCACACACAGATTCTGATTGGCACACAGATGATTTCAAAAGGGCTCGATTTTGACAACGTCGCCGTTGTTGGTATCCTAAATGCCGACAGCCTGATGAACATTCCCGATTTCCGAGCCCACGAACGGGCCTACCAACTGATGGTTCAAGTCAGCGGAAGAGCCGGACGCCGCAACAAACAAGGCGTAGTCGTTCTACAAACCTCGCAACCCGAGCATCCGCTAATCCAAATGGTACAGCGCTTTGCCTACAAGGAAATGGTACATTGGCAACTCTCTGAACGGAGCATGTTCCGCTATCCACCTTATTACCGCCTCATTGTTCTCGTGCTCCGCTCCAAAAACGAACCGCTCCTACTGGATATTTCCCGCGATTATGCGGAACGGCTACGCAAACCATTGGGTGAACGCGTGCTGGGACCTGTAACTCCACCAATCACCTATGTTCAGACTCTGTTTATCCGAAAAATTATCCTGAAATTAGAGATTTCGGCAGCCATCACTCCAATACGAACATTGTTAGACAACATTGAGCAAACTATGAAACAGAACCCAGCGTTCAAACAAATGATTCTCCATTACGATGTAGATCCGCTATAATACTTTTCTTCCATATTTTACAAGCGACACCTTTCCATTTCAGAGAAGCGTACAAACAACTCTTCCAAATCGCCATACATCCCTTGCTTCATAACAAACGAAAATGTACGTTTTGCCTCAAAACCATCAATTTCAATCACCTTCAATTGTCCGGCCTTCAACTCACGATCCACGGCACGAATAGAAACAAAACCTAACGCATCTGCCGTTTCCAAAAAACGCTTGATACTCTCCGTACTGCCCAACTGCATCAATATTTTCAAATCCGACAGTTTGATTCCACAATGTTTCAACGATTCTTCCAATACGTCCAATGTTCCCGAGCCATTCTCGCGCAAAACGACAGGAATCTGACGCAAGGCATCCGGTTCAATCTCGTCGCACTGAGCCAACGGACTTCCGGAACGGACTACCGCCACCAACTCATCATCCAGAAAATGCATATAACGCAAATCCTTCTGACGTGCGTTACCTTCTACAAAGCCTAAAGAGATACGCCCATCACGCAAAGCCTGTTCAATATCACTGCTGTTGCCATTAAGTAAAGAGAGTTTGATGTTTGGATATTTCCGAATGAAAGCCGAAAGCACTGGAGGCAAGACATATTGTGCAATTGTCGTACTCGCCCCCAATAAAATTTCCCCTGCAGAATAGCCGGCAAAACTATTCATCTTCTTTTCCAGGCAATCATAAGCTTCCCGGATAAGTTCAACATGTTGCAAAAGCCATTTCCCTGCTTCTGTCAATCGGATATGCGGTCCATTTCGTTCGAATAAGGCAACCTTATACTGCATCTCGAGTTCCCGGATATTCTTACTGACGGCCGGCTGACTGATAAATAACTCCCGAGCAGCCTTCGTGAAACTTAAATTTCTTGCTACACTATGGAAAACTTTCAGACGGAAATCCATACAGCACGCTATTTATCGGCGATTATACATCTGGTCATAATAGGTAGCATAATCTCCACCCGTAATACTTTCCACCCAAGCCTGATTCTCCAAATACCAACGGATAGTTTTCAGAATGCCTTTTTCAAAAGAAGTTTCCGGCATCCATCCTAATTCCCGGGAGATTTTCGCCGGATCAATCGCATAACGCTGGTCATGTCCCAAACGGTCTTTGACAAAAGTGATCAAATCATCGTTTATCCAATCTATTCGCAATTTCCCGTCAGCATCCAACTCGCGTTTTTTCAAGGTCTCCCGATATTCCGGCTGTTCTTCCATCAACTGGCGGACCGTACGGATCGTCAGGCGCACAATATCAATATTCTTCCATTCATTATGCCCGCCAACATTATATATTTCACCCGTTTTCCCGGCCTGCAGCACCAGGTCGATTGCTTTACAATGGTCTTCAACATATAGCCAATCCCTTACATTCGAGCCATCGCCATACACGGGGAGCGACTTACCTTCCAGAATATTCTTAATAATCAGGGGTACCAATTTCTCGGGGAACTGATACGGGCCGTAGTTGTTTGAACATCGAGTGATTGTAGCCGGCATCCGGTAAGTATCCATATAGGCTTTTACGATAAAATCAGCACTGGCTTTGGATGCACTATACGGACTATGCGGATCCAAAGGTGTGGTTTCAGTAAAATAACCTTCCGCTCCCAAACTGCCATACACTTCATCGGTAGAAACCTGGTGGAAACGGACATCAGCCTTCCAAACCGGATAGCCTTTTTCATCTTTGCCTTGAGTCCAATGTGCACGAGCTACGTCCAACAGATTCTGAGTACCTAAAATATTGGTTTGCAAAAAAAGTTGCGGATTCTCAATGCTACGATCAACATGACTTTCCGCTGCAAAATTCACAACACAATCTATCGGATAATCCCTAAAAAGCTGTTCGACCAACGCCCGATTGCCAATGTCACCGCGAACAAAAAAGCAGCGACGATTGTCGATATCGTCGGCAATGGTGGCAAAATTACCGGCATAAGTCAACAAATCCAAGACGATTATATGAATATTGTCATACTTGGCAAGCATATATTTTATAAAGTTCGAGCCGATAAACCCGGCAGCGCCTGTAACCAAATAGGTGTTCATAACTTTTACTGAATTAAGAATTAATAGACGAAATTGTTTTCCGCATCCGTAAGGAACGGTGCATTCTTATCCTTTTCCGAAAGATTGATTTGCTCGAGATTATCCAGATTCCATGCAACGGCTATGGTCGGGTCGTCAAAACGGATACTGCGCTCATGGGATGGCTGATAGATATTATCTACCTTATAAGTAAAGATGGCTTCCTCGCTCCGGACAAGAAATCCGTGGGCAAAACCTCGCGGAACAAACAACTGGCGCTTGTTTTCTCCCGAAAGTTCCACTGCAACATATTGGGCAAAAGTCGGAGAGCCTTTGCGCAAATCTACAGCTACGTCCAAGACGCAACCTTTGATAACACGCACCAATTTTGCTTGGGAATAAGGCGCCAACTGGTAATGCAATCCCCGCAACACCCCTCTGGACGAGCAAGACTCATTGTCCTGAATGAAATCAACATGACCTATATGTTCATCAAACTCACTTTGCTTGAAAGCTTCCATAAAATATCCCCGGCCATCGCGAAACACCTTGGGTTCAATAATCCATACGCCGGGAATCTTCGTAGCGTTAAAATTCATACTGATAAATATTTATAACAAAGGCAAAGTAACGCTTTTTTCTTATAACAAACAACTCCTGAAAGGTCTAAGAAGTTTTTTTGAAAAAAGTTTGCCGTTTTACTTGCACAGAAAGAAAATTATCTCTTTCTTTGCACCGCAAAACGAAAGCAGAGGCTTCCGAAAAGCAAAAACAAACGGTTCCTTGGATGAGTGGCTTAGTCAGCGGTCTGCAAAACCGTGTACGGCGGTTCGAATCCGCCAGGAACCTCGAATGGAATCGGGTGATTGCTAATATTTAAGTAGTTATCCGATTCGTATTTTATAAAACTTGGGAAATGTTCCCATTTTGTTCCCGTTTTTGAAATTCCACAATAAAAAAGGCTGCTTATCTCACGACAAACAACCTTTCTGAAATCTTTGCCTTAGGTACAAAGATACGATTTTCTTCTTATTTCTCCAGCCATTCAAGCGACTTTCTTATTTCTCGTATCCTCTCGATTGTGATTTTGCCTACATTCCGATACTTCATAAGCTCCTCATCTGAAATGGTACGCAATAAGCTCACATCTATTATTTCATGTCCGTTCTCATATCGGATAACGTTTGCCAGCTTTAGCGCACTTTTTGTCCTTGTCAAAACTCCATCATCATTCATATAGTCATTATTTATTACCCTCTTACAGCTTCGGGTGTTGCTTGTTCCCTGCATCCTATCAAAAGGTAGCTTCTAAGAGCGTGCAGGGTTGGGCTGATGCTACTGAAAGCCTATTTGAAAGAACATATCTTCACCCATATAGGAATAGCCTATGCAACCGAAAAGACCGCTCTCAACAGACATCTGTCTGCATCTGCTTATGTCCTATATCTTCGCCTCCGGCTATCAGTGTCGGTTAAGCGTGCATTTGTTCCCTGCTGCGGTCTCGCTCCGCAATGCCCGGTCGTTCCGGTCTGCAGGGATTCACCAAGAATACGTTGGGCTCCGAAAAGCCTCCTACGTGCGGATTTGTCCGTCTTGCTTATGTAGCAGTTCTATCTAATATTGGGATCTGTTATATTTCCTTATATTCCGTATCGAAAAAGGTCTGGAACATCTTCTCTTTTGCCAGGTTCTCCAGTTCCTTGAACGCCTTGGCTTGATATTCCCTCGCCATTTCTTGTTCTCTGTCCGCCACGTTTTCAAATGCATCCTGGGTCTCTTCATCGTCGCTCTGTTCTGTCAATAATTCGCTCACCTTCCAGAATGACTCATTGAAGGTCGCCAAGGCGATAAGTATTTGCTTTGTTCTTTCAGACAACTTGATGTTCTTTGCATTTTCAGTAAATTCCATATCAATATTTTTATAGAGGGGTGTATGTTTAGCTTACACCTTATCTGGTTAGTAATTCGTTATTGTGGTTATCGCTTAAAAGTGATTTAATCGGAACGTTCGTCATATTGCCTTTTATAAATCTAGAGATTTTTACAACAGAGTAAATCTCTTTAATAGCTATTTTATGCGACTGATTATCTTCATCCACTATCACGATTACATCCTGTCCGATAAAATCTAGATACCCGGTAATACCGTTGATATTTACAATATCACCAAGCCCAACGCAGTCTTTTTCTTCCTGCTCTTCCATTCTTGAAATTAATTCATATTCTTGTGTTTTCATAACTCACCTCCTTCCAATATGCCACCGAGAAGCGTAGCTGATAACAATAAAAATAAGACCTTCGTGTAACCCTTGGCATCTTCCTCGCTTACGCTATCTATCAGCCCCATAGAAATAGCCTGATACACATTGGCGATACTCAGCCATGAAAATACATTGCCGAATGCAATCTTCCCCGTTTCGTGGGATAACGTTGTTTGCAGGGTACTATTATTCCCCGACAAACAAATGTTGCGTTGTTTGGACATAACTTAAACATTGCTTGTTTGAGGATAGACAAAACAAAAAAGCGGTTCCGCCTGTCCCTTTGTCCTACACCAACGCTGGCAGTTACGGCCATTAAGCCGTATCAAGGGGGTGCGAAACCGCTATATCTTACGCTACGAATCAGCATAAAAAAAGCCGTAACATAAAATATGTTCGGCGGACACCCGCCAGCGTTCAAAAGTAATGTAGGACGCAGCAAAAGTACATACTTTTCCGTGCTTCCCAAATGAAAAGGGGAAGAAATTTCTCAAATAAATACTATAAGTTATCAGGTTATTGGTTATAGGCTTAATATATCATTGACAAACAGAATATTATAGTACAATAGCCCTATAACCTCGTTTTTATGGTATGAGATTCCTATAAATATCTCTTGTTACGGTGTTACGGTTACGATGGTACATATTCACCTTATTATCTGTTTGTTGAATTGATTTTAACCGTAACCTCCGATATTGTGCTCTGCATTTTCCATAAATACACCCTATGTTACGGTGTTACGGTTACGGTGATATGTTTCTGTTTGATATCTAATCCATTATATCAAAAATAGAGCGTAACACCTTGATTTGTGGTATTTGAAAAAAGCCCTGAAACGGAAATCTCCGAAACAGGGCTTCGTTGTCTTAATAAACGGCCTCGCCTCACGGCGGTACACTATCTTTAGAACGTGGCGGCGGAAAGTTCCTTGGAAATCTTCCCTATAGCCACACGTATCTTCTCATACTGTTTTTGCCCGGCATT
Source organism: uncultured Parabacteroides sp. (assembly GCA_944326775.1). Taxonomy (GTDB): domain Bacteria; phylum Bacteroidota; class Bacteroidia; order Bacteroidales; family Tannerellaceae; genus Parabacteroides. Next base: position 516 of record CALVFH010000098.1, on the reverse strand, counting down.
GGCAACACCGGAGGTATATTGGCGCATCAATGAAGGATTAATTCCAGCCATTTCAGCCACTTTGCTTACGTTCAGGAAAGAGAAATAATCGAAAAAAGACTGCAAATCATATTTGTAGGTAAAATCCAATGCAGGAACTTCTTTGCCTTCCTCCGCTTGAATCTCCCTCATCTCCTGATAGGCTTTCAACATATCTTCCTTTGCAGCTTCCGCTGTCTTTCCGAAACCGGACAAACCGAAGCCGGGCAAATCATCCTCCACATAGCACGAATAATTCCCATCCTTCGCTTTTTCCATGATAACCGTTACTCTCATATCGCATCTGTTTTTGAAAAAGGGTACGGCAAAATACCGTACCCACTTGCCTTAACTATTGGCTTTCAATCATGTGCGCAAAAGGCTGTGGGATTACTCCCCCAAAAGAACCTTTTTCGCTTTACGTTCCATGCCTGTTGGTACTTCCTGCGTGCCATGCCTTGACAGGGCAAACTTGTTTCCCGTCTTGGGGTTGCACCA
>CALVFH010000097.1 GCA_944326775.1 uncultured Parabacteroides sp. | reverse complement strand
ATGATTTTTCGTGTTTTCGACCTTGGTAGAAATCTTGAAAAATGATTTTTCGTGTTTTCGACCTTGGTAGAAATCTTGAAAAATGATTTTTTGCGTTTTCCAACCTGTTGGAAAGTTTGAAAAATGATTTTTTGCGTTTTCCAGCATGTTGGAAATCTTGGAAAATGATTTTTTGCGTTTTCCAGCATGTTGGAAATCTTGAAAAATGGTTTTTTGTGTTTTCTAGCATGTTGGAAATCTTGAAAAATGATTTTTTGCGTTTTCCAGCATGTTGGAAATCTTGAAAAATGATTTTTTGACTTTTCCAACATGTTGGAAAATCCCGGAAGGGTCGTTTGAAGGCGTTTCGAAGCCCTTTGCCGTTCCCGTGCCGGTCAAGAAAAAATTTTGATTTTATGAACAGACGAATTCTGAATATTGCCATTCCTTCTATTGTTTCCAATATCACCGTCCCCCTTTTGGGCCTGGTGGACGTGGCGATTGTCGGCCATTTGGGTTCGGCAGCCTATATCGGGGCGATTGCCGTGGGCGGAGTGCTGTTTAATATGATTTACTGGATTTTCGGATTCCTGCGGATGGGGACGAGCGGGCTGACTTCCCAGGCGTTGGGGCGGCGTGATTTGGCGGAGGTCGTACGTCATTTGACCCGTTCCCTGACGGTGGGCGGAGGGATGGCGCTTCTGCTCATCCTGCTTCAAGTGCCGTTGGGGGCGTTGGCTTTCCGTGTCATTCCCGCGACACCGGAAGTGACCGGGTTGGCGGCGACTTATTTTCATATCTGCATTTGGGGAGCGCCGGCGGTGCTGGGACTGTATGGATTTTCGGGCTGGTACGTCGGGATGCAGAATTCCCGCTTCCCCATGTATATTGCGATTGTGCAGAATGTGGTGAACATTGCGGCCAGCCTGTGGTTTGTCTTCGGGATGGGGATGAAGGTCGAAGGGGTTGCGTTGGGAACGCTGATTGCCCAATACAGCGGCCTGCTGATGGCGGTTGTCTTGTGGGGGATGAACTACGGCCGCCTGCGTGCTTATTTCCGTTGGAAAGGGACCTTTCAGCGGGCCGCCATGAAGCGTTTCTTCGAATTGAACCGGGATATTTTCCTCCGGACGTTGTGCCTGGTGGCAGTGACTGTATTCTTCACGTCCACCGGAGCGGCGCATGGCGATATTGTGTTGGCGGTGAATACCATACTGATGCAGTTGTTTACGATATTTTCTTATGTCATGGATGGCTTTGCCTATGCGGGAGAAGCGTTGTCGGGGTTGTATGTCGGAGCCCGGAACGCGACGGCGCTCCGTCAGATGATCCGCTCGCTGTTTGTCTGGGGAGTTGGGCTGGCGGTGTTGTTTACCTTGTTTTACGGTCTGGGCGGAGAAGCTTTCCTGAGTCTGCTGACGGATGACCAAAGTGTTATCGTGGCATCCAAGACCTATTTCTATTGGGCATTAGCAATCCCGGTAGCCGGATTTGCCGCTTTTCTCTGGGATGGGATTTTTATTGGAGCCACGGCCTCGCGGTATATGTTTTATGCGATGCTTTTGGCGTCAGCGTCTTTTTTCGGTCTTTACTATGGATTCCGGGGAGCATTGGGCAATCATGCTTTGTGGATGGCTTTTCTGTGCTACCTTGCCATAAGAGGGATTGTCCAGACATTCATGGCTCGTTCTGCGTTGGATAAGGCATTGAGGTTGTCTTAAAAAACGAGAAAAAGAACAGGCGTATATATCCCTATTGGTTTTATTTTGTAATTTTACCCGCTGAAATCCAAACAGCCAACGAATGTTGAAACGATTCTTATATTGTACTCTTCTCTTTTGCGGATTATGGTTATGCCCCTCGCATCTGGTGGCTCAAGAAACGAATACGGTTACACAAGCTCCCCTTACAAATGCTGCGGATTCTACATCAGCTTTAGTTGTTGCACCGACCGATACGGTTGTCCGTCAGGAAGGAGGGATGGTCGATGGTGTTTGGCTGAATCAGAAACAATGGGAACGCTACCAGCGGAAAATGCACAAGGATTCCATCCGGGCAAAGAAGCGGATCTGGTGGTCTATTTTGGGAGGGCCTTCCTATACTCCCGAAGCGTCTTTTGGCGTTGGAGGCGCAGTGTTGGCAAGTTTCCGGATCAATAAACAGGATACACTTTCCCAGCGCTCGTTTATTCCTGCCGGTTTCAATATGTCTTTAAATGGAACCTTTGTCGTGGCTGGTGCAGGAACCTTGTTTTTCAACCAGAATAAATTCCGCATCTATATTAAGTATGGCTTCCGTCATGAACCGTCTCATTATTACGGTAAGGGCTATGAAACGATCGAACATACGGTGCGAAGTGATTCGACGACGAAATTCACCAAAACTTATTTCCAGATTTATCCTCGTTTTGTCTGGGAAGTGAAAAAAAATCTGTATGCCGGAGGTTTGTTTGAGATCAATATGAGCAACTCGACGGATATTAATCCGGTGATGGCAAAAGATCCTTATTTCTTGAAGTTCAAGCGTAAATATGTAAATGTGGGGATTGGCGGTTTAGTAGAATATGATACGAGGGATGATGTCGCGACACCTACTTCCGGAATTCTGCTAAGCGGGATGGCCCGTTATTATGGTAAACTATTGGGAGGAGCGTATAATTATGGCCTTTTCGACTTGGAATACCGGCAGTTTGAAAATGTATTCCGTCCGCGGAGTACGTTGGCTTGGGTTGCCAAGACAGAAATCGGGGTTGGAAATATACCTTTTACGGAATTGCCTTCGTTCGGTTCTCCGTTTGATTTGCGAGGCTATTATTTAGGACAATATCGGGATAAATCCATGGCGTATGCGATTGTCGAATACCGTCATATGTTTGGAACACAACAGCAATATATCAGTGGAAACTTCTGGTCAAAATTAGGCTTTGTTGCTTGGTTCGGAACGGGTACGATTGGAAATTCTCCGATTGATTGGACAAAATGGAAACTAAACTATGGCGTGGGACTTCGTTTCCAAATGCAACCCGGGAAAAATTTCCGTCTGGACTTTGGTAAAGATCCGGGAGCTAAAGGCATTGCTTTTTACATGAATATGACGGAGGCATTTTGATATGAAAGCGAAAGGGACATTGATTCAGGAAGAACAGAAAGTGATAGAGCAAATGATTCGCTTGTATTGCCGTCAAAAAGAAGGAAACGAAACCTTATGCGCCCAATGCGAGGCTTTGAGACAATATGCGCTGGCTCGTTTAGAACATTGTCCTTTTGGTGAAAAGAAAACGACTTGCAAGCAATGCCCAATACATTGTTATCGGCCAGATATGAGGGAGCAGATGAAGTCTGTGATGCGTTATGTGGGGCCTCGAATGTTGTGGCATCATCCTAAAGCAGCTCTGTGGCATTTATGGCGCGAGTTTAACGTACAGCAGAAAAGAAAAAATAGTGTAGATTAAAAATGGAAAGTGTATTACCTTTTGCTTTACTTTGTTTTACTTCGTTTTTTACGTTGGTAAATCCTTTGGGAACAATGCCGGTTTTCCTTTCAATGACGAATGGAATGACGGAAGAAGAACGGCATAAAATTGTGAGAAAGGCAACGATTGTTTCTTTTCTCATACTTGTTTCTTTTACTTTTTGCGGACAATTTCTGTTCCAGTTCTTTGGTATCTCGACCAATGGATTCCGTATAGCCGGTGGTTTTGTTATATTTAAAATAGGGTATGATATGCTTCAAGCACATTATACTCATGTAAAGTTGAATGAAAAAGAAATGAAGACTTATGCTGATGATATTTCAATTACTCCGCTGTCTATTCCGATGCTTTGTGGTCCGGGAGCGATTGCTAATGGCATTGTCCTTATGGAAGACGCAACAGATTTTGTCATGAAAGGAGTTTTAATAGGCGTTATCGCAGTGGTTTTCATTTTAACATATTGTATCTTGCGTGCTTCTACTCGCTTATTGCAATTGATAGGTGAGACGGGTAATAACGTGATGATGCGTTTAATGGGATTGATTTTGATGGTCATTGCAGTAGAGTGTTTTACCAGCGGAGTCAAACCTATCTTAGAGGAAATTATTAAGCAGGGAATACACGGTTGAAAATCTTAAAAATAAAAAGGAAGTAAGAACAGCCGGTCGGAGAATCTGGAAAATTGCTTTTATTCTTTGACATGAAATAAAAGTAAAATATTTGATTATTTTCTTTGATAAAACCTGCCGAAAAACATAAAAAAGATTTACTTTTGCGGAAAAATTACATATAAACAATTTTAGTTGTATCATGGCAAATGTGATTAAAATTAAAAAGGGTTTAGACATTAATCTGAAAGGCAAAGCTTCGGAAGTGATGCTAAATGCGGGGAAAAGTGCGACATACGCAATTGTTCCTAGCTATTTTTGTGGTATCGTTCCAAAAGTTCCTGTCAAAGTAGGAGAAAAAGTCAAAGCTGGTTCTGTGTTGATGTTTGATAAGAACCATCCCGAAATTAAGTTCGTTTCGCCTGTAAGTGGCGAAGTGACGGCCGTCAATCGTGGCGAGAAACGAAAAGTGTTGAGTATTGTTGTGAAGCCGGATGCTCAGATAGAGTATGAGGATTTTGGCAAGAAGAATGTGGCTTCGATGAATGCCGATCAAGTAAAAGACGCGCTTTTGAACGGAGGCATGTGGCCGTTTATCAAGCAGCGTCCGTATGACATCGTGGCAAATCCGTCGGATACACCGCGCGACATTTTTGTTACTGCTCTCAATTCCGCTCCGTTAGCTCCCAATTTTGATTTTCTTGTTAAAGGACAGGAGGCTAATCTGCAGGCAGGTTTGGACGCATTGGCAAAATTGACAAAGGGTAAAGTTTATGTAGGTGTTAAAGCAGGTTCTTCTTTGAAATTAAACGGAGTTGAAGTTGTTGAATTTGATGGACCTCATCCTGCAGGGAATGTAGGTGTACAAATCAATCATATCAAGCCGATAAATAAAGGAGAGGTTGTTTGGACTGTAAATGCAACTGATGTTATTTTAATGGGACGTTTGCTTAATACAGGCGTTGCGGATTTTACTCGCTTGATAGCAATAACAGGTTCTGAAGCAACTGAACGAGGTTATGTCAAAGCCATTGCTGGTTGCACAATCGCTAGTTTGGTTGCTGGAAAGTTCCAGGATAATGGACACATTCGTTTAATTAGCGGTAATGTTCTGACCGGTACAAAAGTTTCTATGGATGATTATTTAGGAGCTTATGATTGCCAAGTGACGATAATTCCGGAAGGAGATGATGTAGATGAATTCTTCGGTTGGGCTGTTCCTGGATTTGGTAAATATAGTGTAAGTCATTCTTATCTGACTTGGTTGACAGGCAAAGGCAAAGAATATGTATTGGATGCCCGTATCAAAGGAGGTAAGCGTGCGATGATTATGTCTAATGAATATGATAAAGTATTCCCGATGGACATTATGCCAGAATATCTATTGAAGGCTATTATTGCTTTTGATATCGATAAAATGGAAAATCTGGGTATTTATGAAGTTGCTCCTGAAGATTTCGCTCTTTGTGAATTCGTGGACACTTCAAAAATTGAATTGCAGCAGATCGTCCGTAACGGTTTGAACCTGTTGTATAAGGAAATGAATTAATAACATTAAAATTATAAAACATTGAAAGCGTTAAGGAATTATCTCAACAAGATTAAGCCTAACTTTGAGGAAGGTGGAAAGCTGGCGATGTTCCGTTCTGTATTTGAAGGATTCGAATCATTTTTATATGTTCCGAATGCCACTTCTAAAACGGGCGTGCATATTCATGATAGCATCGATTCAAAGCGTACAATGACGGTTGTCATCATTGCTTTGTTGCCGGCTTTGCTTTTTGGAATGTACAATGTCGGTTATCAGCATAACCTTGCTATTGGGGCAAATCCAGGATTCTGGATGACATTTCTTTTTGGTTTCTTAGCAGTATTGCCTAAGATTATCGTTTCATATGTGGTAGGTTTGGGAATTGAGTTTACTGTAGCTCAGTGGAAGAAAGAAGAAATCCAGGAAGGTTTTTTGGTTTCAGGTATCTTGATTCCGATGATAGTACCAGTTGATACTCCATTATGGATGATTGCTGTTGCTACTGCATTTGCTGTAATATTTGCGAAGGAAGTATTTGGAGGAACAGGTTATAATGTATTTAATGTTGCTTTGGTAACTCGTGCATTCTTATTCTTTGCTTATCCAACAGCTATGTCTGGTGATCAAATTTGGGTTCGTACTTCCGATACATTTGGTTTAGGTGCTGGCCAGGTAGTTGATGGTTTTTCGGCTGCAACTCCGTTAGGCATTGCTAAAGTATCAGCAACTTCTACTGTAGAATTTCCATGGAGTTTCCAAGATATGGTATATGGTTTTATTCCAGGTTCAATCGGTGAAACTAGTGTAATTGCTATTGCTATTGGAGCTATCATATTATTGGTAACTAATATTGCAAGTTGGAAGACAATGTTTTCTGTATTTGTAGGAGGTGCACTCATGGCATTGATCTTTAATGTTGCAGGTCCAGATACAGCTACTGCCCAAATGCCTTGGTATGAACATCTGGCTTTAGGCGGTTTTGCATTCGGTGCTGTTTTCATGGCCACAGATCCAGTTACTTCTGCTCGTACGGAAACAGGAAAATATATCTATGGTTTGTTAGTCGGTGCTATGGCTATTATTATCCGTGTATTGAATCCTGGTTATCCAGAAGGCATGATGTTGGCAATACTTTTGATGAATGTATTTGCTCCGCTGATTGACTATTATGTAGTAGAAGCAAATATTAATCGTCGTTTGAACCGTGTAAAATTGAATAAATAAAAGAGGAATATGGCTACAAAGAAATTTAAATGCAAAGTATGTGGCTATGTCCACGAAGGTGATAAAGCTCCGGAGAAATGTCCGGTATGTCAAGCTCCGGCATCTGAATTTGAAGAAATTGTAGAAGGGGGTGCGCCGGCTAAGAAAGGATTAGATCGTAATAGCAATGCTTATACGATTATCTATTCTGCTGTGATGGTTATTTTGGTAGCAGTAGGTTTGGCTGTTACTTCTCAATCATTGAGACCTTACCAAAAAGCGAATGAAGATAATGATAAACGTCAGCAAATTTTACGTTCTATAAATGTTAATGTAGCAGCAAATCAAGCAGAAGCGAAGTATAACGAATTGATTACAGATGCTTTTTTGATCAATGAAAATGGAGAAAAAGTAGGTGACGCAACGGAAGCTTTTGCTGGAGACAAAGAAGGTTTTCCGGTTTTTGTCGCTACTATAGATGGGCAAACCAAATATATCATGGCTTTAAATGGTTCTGGTCTATGGGGCGCTCTTTGGGGATATGTATCAGTGAATGATGATAAAAATACGGTTTACGGAGCTGACTTCAGCAATGCAGGAGAAACTCCAGGTTTGGGAGCAGAAATAGCAACACCTGCATTTAGCAGCCAATTTAAAGGAAAGAAGATTTTCGTAAACGGAGAATTTAAGTCTATTGCTGTTGTAAAACCGGGTAAGAGCGTTGATGGTCAGGATTATGTAGATGGTATTTCTGGAGGTACAATTACCAGCCAAGGCGTTGACCGTATGTTATATAATAGCTTAAATAGTTATGTTAAATTTTTAACTTCTCAAAATTAATCGAAAATGGGATTGTTATCTAAAAAGAATAAAGAAGTTTTAGTAGGCCCATTGAGCATGAATAACCCAGTTATTGTTCAGATGCTGGGAATCTGTTCATCTTTGGCGGTAACCTCAAAATTGGAACCTGCCATTGTAATGGGTATTTCGGTGACAGTTGTAGTTGCCTTTGCGAATGTGATCATTTCACTCTTGCGTAATACAATACCTAATCGTATCCGTATCATCGTTCAGTTGGTGGTTTGTGCTGCTTTGGTGGCAATTGTAAGTGAAGTCTTGAAAGCATTTGCTTATGATGTGAATAAGCAGTTATCTGTTTATGTAGGTTTGATTATTACAAACTGTATCTTGATGGGACGATTGGAAGCTTTTGCTTTGGGAAATGGTCCTTGGGAATCTTTCTTAGACGGTATCGGTAACGGATTAGGTTATGCGATTATTTTGGTCCTTGTAGGTTTTGTCCGTGAGTTGTTCGGTTCAGGAACCTTGCTGGGATTCCAAGTAATTCCTCAGGCTTTCTATGACATGGGCTATGTAAACAACGGTTTGGTCATTTTGCCGCCGATGGCATTGATCATTATTGCACTAATCGTTTGGTATCATCGTTCTCGTAATAAAGAACTCCAAGAAAATTAATCATTTAAACGTGTAATGAGATGGAAGAATTATTAAGTATATTTGTCCGTTCAATTTTCTCTGATAATATGATTTTCACATACTATTTGGGTATGTGTTCTTTCTTGGCAGTCTCTAAAAATGTAAAGACAGCTTTGGGTTTGGGTATTGCCGTAACTTTCATTTTAGTTTGTACTTTGCCAATCAATTATCTGCTTGAAAATTATGTATTGAAAGAAGGCGCATTGCAATGGTTAGGACCTGAATATGCAGAAGTAAACTTGAGTTTCTTGGCTCTCCTTATCTTTATTGCTATTATTGCGGCATTCACACAGTTGGTGGAAATGGTGGTTGAGAAATTTTCTCCTTCATTGTATGCATCTCTGGGTATTTTCTTACCGTTGATTGCAGTGAACTGTGCTATTTTGGGTGGTTCTTTGTTCATGCAACAAAGAGCATTTTCAAATGTTGGTGTAGCTACTGTTTACGGTTTGGGTTCCGGTATCGGTTGGACGTTAGCGATTGTCGGTATGGCTGCTATTCGCGAGAAGTTGGCTTACTCTGATATTCCTAAGCCTTTAAGAGGTCTGGGTATCTCTTTTATTATTACAAGTCTGATGGGTATCGCATTTATGTGCTTCTCAGGTTTGAAGATTTAAGTTTAACGCATTTAAAAGATTGAATAAGATATGATTTTATTAATGTCTGGTGGACTAACAATCATTAGCGGTACTGTTGTTATCTTGGTTATTACAATGATACTGGTAGGTGCGTTATTGTTTGCCAAAGCAAAATTGGTTCCGTCAGGGAATGTCAAAATGACGGTGAACGGAGAGAAAGAATTTGAAGTTCCTATTGGAGGCACTCTGTTGAGTTCTCTTCAGGCAGGGGGTGTCTTCTTGTCTTCAGCTTGTGGTGGCGGTGGTAAATGTGGTCAGTGCCGTGCCCAAGTTCTGGAAGGCGGTGGTGAAATCCTGCCGACTGAAAAGGTCTTCTTCTCTCGCAAGCAGCAGAAAGATCACTGGCGTTTGGCTTGTCAAACGAAGGTGAAGGAAGATATGAAAATCAAAGTTCCGGAAGAGGTTTTGGGCGTAAAGGAATACGAATGCGAGGTGATCTCGAACAAGAACGTGGCTACGTTTATCAAGGAGTTCATCGTACAGTTGCCTAAGGGCGAACACATGGACTTTATCCCGGGTTCTTACGCGCAAATCAAGATTCCGAAATACACGATGGATTACAACAAGGATATCGACAAGGATATGATTGGCAAGGAATACTTGCCAGCATGGGAGAAGTTCGGCCTCTTCGGCTTGAAGTGCCATAACGACGAGCCGACCATCCGTGCGTACTCTATGGCCAATTATCCGGCCGAAGGAGACCGTATCATGCTGACGGTACGTATCGCTACGCCTCCGTTCAAGCCGAAACCGCAGGTAGGTTTCCAAGACGTGATGCCGGGTATCGCCTCTTCATACATCTTTACGTTGAAGCCGGGAGACAAGGTTATCATGAGTGGTCCTTATGGAGATTTCCACCCGATTTTCGATTCGAAACGCGAAATGATGTGGATTGGTGGTGGTGCCGGTATGGCTCCTCTGCGCGCGCAAATCATGCACATGATGAAGACGCTCCACACGACCGACCGCAAGATGTCGTACTTCTATGGTGCGCGTGCGTTGAACGAAGTGTTCTACTTGAACGACTTCCTCGAACTGGAGA
>CALVFH010000096.1 GCA_944326775.1 uncultured Parabacteroides sp. | reverse complement strand
GGTGAATGTAGCTCAGTTGGTTAGAGCATTGGATTGTGGTTCCAAGGGTCGTGGGTTCGAGCCCCATCTTTCACCCCTTTCTGGTAAAGACATGTTGAATGCAGCATGTCTTTCTTTTTTGACATAATTCTTTGAGAAGATACGTTTTGTAATCCTTGTCGGAGGCTATTAGCAGATGAAATGCCGGATAAGATGACTGGGTAAAACCAATCAGCTTGTCCGGCATTTTGTTTGGTTGCTTTGGGTATCTGAAACAAGTGAAGCAGAGGCACTAAGATGCGCCTCCGCTTCCGGTAAGAAGAGTTTGTTATTTCTGGTAGGCATCTTCGTGGACTCCGGCTACGGCACGTCCGCTGGGTTCGTTTACGCCTTGGAAAGACGCATCCCAGGCCAGCGCCTCTGCCGTAGAGCAAGCTACGCTGGGGATGCTGGGCACGCTCCGCGCCGCACTTTCGCTCGGGAAATACTCCTCGAAGATACTGCGGTAATAATATTCCTCCTTGTTCTGCGGGGTGTTGATGGGGAAACGCTCGGAGGCATGCGCCATCTCCTCGTCGCTGACTGCCTTCGCCGTCATTTCCTTCAGCGTATCAATCCAGCTGTAGCCCACGCCGTCGCTGAATTGTTCCTTCTGCCTCCACGCCACGCTTTCGGGAAGCATATCCGCAAATGCCTCGCGGACAATCTTCTTTTCAATCGTTTTGCCCGGGCACATCTTTGCTTTCGGGTTGATGCGCATGGCCACGTCGAGAAACTCCTTGTCGAGGAACGGTACACGTCCTTCCACGCCCCAGGCGCAGAGCGATTTGTTGGCTCTCAGGCAATCGTAGAGGTAGAGTTTGGAGAGTTTGCGTACCGTTTCTTCGTGGAATGCCCGCGCATCCGGCGCCTTGTGGAAATAGAGGTATCCGCCGAACACTTCGTCGGCGCCTTCCCCGCTCAGCACCATTTTGATACCCATGCTCTTGATGACGCGAGCCAGCAGGTACATCGGCGTAGAAGCACGTACCGTCGTCACGTCGTAGGTCTCGATGAAATAAATCACATCGCGAATCGCGTCGAGCCCTTCCTGGATGGTATAGTTAATCTCGTGGTGCACCGTCCCGATGAAGTCCGCCACCTCGCGTGCCTTTGCCAGGTCGGGAGCCCCTTTCAGTCCGATGGCAAAAGAGTGGAGCTGAGGCCACCACGCATCCTTTTTTCCATCCGTTTCCACCCGTTTCGAGGCATATTTCTTGGCGACCGCCGAAATCACCGAGCTATCCAGCCCGCCGGAGAGCAGCACCCCGTAAGGCACATCGCTCATCAGCTGCCGGCGCACGGCGGCTTCCAGTGCCTCGCGCAACTCCTCGACCGACGCCCCGTTGTCTTTCACCGCGTCGTAGTCCATCCAGTCGCGTTTGTACCAGCGGACCATTTTCCCCTCGCGGCTCGAATAGTAATGTCCCGGCAGGAACGGCTCGTAGCGGTCGCAATAGCCTTCGAGCGCCTTCAACTCGCTGGCGCAATAGACTTTGCCATCCTTGTCGTAGCCGATATACAAGGGGACGACGCCAATCGGGTCGCGAGCAATCAGGAACTCGTCTTTTTCCTCGTCGTAGAGGGCGAAGGCGAAGATGCCGTTCAGCTCCTCCAGGAAATTGATACCCTTGTCGCGATAGAGCGCCAGGATGACCTCGCAATCGCTACCCGTCTGGAACTGATACGTTTTCTCATACCGTTGGCGGATACCCTGATGGTTATAGATCTCGCCGTTCACCGCCAGAATCTGTTTGCGGTCGGGCGAATACAACGGTTGCCCGCCACTCTGCGGATCGACAATCGAGAGCCGTTCGTGTGCCAGGATGGCTGAACCGCCGCAATAAATCCCACTCCAGTCCGGCCCGCGGTGCCGGATTTTCTTTGCCATTTCCAATGCTTTCACCCTCAGTTCGGGGGTTTGCTGCTTCACGTTGAAGATTCCTACTATTCCACACATATTCTATAGAGTTTAAATATTACTTGTTTTCTACCCGGATTCAATCCGTTTTTCTGTACAGATTGATACATTCTATATCCTTTTTATGGCTATATGTCTTTGTTTTTCGGATATTAGTTACATTGTGCTTGCAAATGTAGTAAAATGGGAATACAAACGGGTGTTTTTCTCCAAAAAAGTAGCAGAAATCTTCTATTCTTTTTCGGATGGTTTCTATTTGCTATATTTTTATGAGTTTTAATGTGCAAATTGACAAAAAATTCCGTGGTTTTGTTCGCGTTTTAAACGGTCGGGGTTGCGGGCGGGAATTTCTGCCGTCGGCAGGGGCTGAACGCATCAATTTTCGAGAAATGATGTTGTAAAACCAATCGACAACATCAAAACTTTAGTAGCGATGTTGTCGATCGAGTATAAAACATCAAAACTTTAGAAATGATGTTGTCGATTCGCTCGAAAACATCAAAACTAGAGTAGTGATGTTTTTGTATAGGGGAAAAAACATCAAAACTTAAGAAGCGATGTTGTCGATTCGCTCGAAAACATCAAAACTCTAGTATCGATGTTTTTGTAAGGGGGATAACACATCAAAAGTAGAGTAGTGATGTTTTTGAACGGCTCTGCAGCATCAAAATTTGAGAAATGATGTGTTTGTATCGGGAGTCAGGCTTTAAATCTAAAGAAATGTCTATCTTTGTCTGCATCAAAACAGAAAAAAATGGACGAATCAATCAAACAACACCTCTTGCAGCGGGTGCATACAAACCCGTATGTCAATCATTTGGAAATCGAGTTTCTGGAAATCGAAGAAGGGCTGGTTACGGCGCGGATGCCGTTGAAGCCGGAGCAACGGCAATATAGCGGCGTGGTGCACGGCGGGATTCTGGCGGCTTTTGCCGATACGGTAGCGGGCTTCGCCGCCTACACGGTGACGCCGAGCGACCGCGACGTACTCACCGCCGAGCTGAAAACGTCTTTTCTCCGCGCGGCGTGGGGAAACGAGCTGAAAGGCGTCGGGCGGGTGGTCAAGGCCGGCCGCAACCTCCAGTTTGCCGAGTGCGAAATCTATTGCGACGGGAAGCTGGTCAGCAAATCGTCTGGCACCTTCTGCGTGGTGCATCCGCAGATATAAACAACGAAAAATCTTAAAAAACATCTGATAGACATGAGAAACAATCTTTTAGCAGTGGCGTTGCTGGCAGCACCCCTGTGCGGGGCGGCCACTTCGTGCGTCGAAACCGGTGCGCCGGCGGAGTCGGACCGGCAGCGCCTCGATTTGTCGGGGCGTTGGGCGTTCCAGCTGGATTCGCTGGCGGGTTTCCCCGACTCGCTGTCCTTGCCGGGGACGACGGACACGAACCGGAAGGGTATTCGGAATGAGAAAATGGACGAGACAACCTATCTCTCGCGTACCTATTATTATAAAGGTAAGGCGTGGTACCGGAAGCAGGTGGTGATTCCGGAGAGCTGGCACGGGCAGTCGGTGCGGCTCGTGATGGAGCGGACCAAACCCACGCAGGTGTATGTCGATGGGCGTTATGCCGGGAGCAATACGGATATTTCCGTCCCGCAGAACTATGATTTGTCGGCCTTTCTCCTGCCCGGAGCGCATGAGCTGACCATCGTGGTGGATAACGGCGAGAGTGTGCCGCCGCAATTGCTGGGCAGCTCGCATGCTTATACCGAATCGACGCAGACCAACTGGAACGGGATTATCGGCGATTTCTATCTGGAGGCAGCGGCCCCGTGCCATCTGGCTTCCGTCCAGGTTTATCCGGATTATGACGCGCGGCAGGCGACGGTGCGGGTTGCCGTGCAGGGCCGGAGCCGGGCGGCGGGTGCGGTGAAGCTGACTTGTCGGGCTGAAACCTGGAACACCGACGCGCGGCAGCAGGTCGGACCGCTGGAGGCGGTACTCTCTCCTTCGGACAGCACGTATGTTTTCACGCTCGACCTGGGCGACGGGGCGGCGGAATGGAGCGAATTTTCCCCGGCACTCTACCGGACGACGGTGGCGCTCGAAGCCGACGGGATGCGTGATGTGCAAACCGCCGATTTCGGATTGCGGAAGTTTGCGACGCGCGGGACGAAGTTTGCCATCAACGAAAAGACCACGTTTCTCCGGGGGAAACACGATGCTTGCGTCTTTCCGCTGACGGCGCACGTGGCGATGGATGTGGAGACGTGGCGGCATTATTTCCAGGTGGCCAAGCAATATGGTATCAACCACTACCGCTTCCACTCGTGGTGCCCGCCCGAGGCGTGTTTCGAGGCGGCAGACATCGAGGGGATTTATCTGCAACCGGAGCTTCCGTTCTGGGGTAGCCTCAACCGGAAAGATACGGCGCTGGTGGATTTCTTGACCAAGGAGGGCGTGCGGATTCAGCAGGAATACAGCAACCACGCGTCGTTTGTGATGTTTGCGATAGGCAATGAGATTTGGGGAGAGCAGCCGGTACTGGAAGAGCTGGTCGGCCGTTTCCGTCAGGAAGATAGCCGCCATCTGTATGCCTACGGCTCGAACAACGGACTGGGCTTTGCCGGGCAGCAGGCGGGCGAGGACTATATGACGACTTGCCGCGTGGGGCAGGAGAACGATACGTCGTTTGTTACTCATGCGCGGGCATCTTTCTCGTTTGCCGATGCCTACGACGGAGGTTACATGAACCATACCTACCCGAACACGGTGATGAATTTCGATAGTGCGGTGGCACGCTGCACCGTCCCCATCATCAGCCATGAGACCGGGCAATACCAGGTCTATCCGAATTACGAGGAGATGAAGAAATATACCGGCGTCCTGGAGCCGCGCAATTTTGCCGTTTTCCGCGAACGCCTCGCCAAGGCCGGGATGGCCGACCAGGCGCACGAGTTCTTTCTGGCTTCCGGGAAATGGGCGGCCGAACTCTATCGCGCAGAGATAGAGATGGATCTCCGCACGCGGGGACTCGGAGGATTCCAGTTGCTCGACTTGCAGGACTATCCGGGACAAGGGTCTGCCTTTGTCGGGATGCTGGATGCATTCATGGATAGCAAAGGATTGATTACGCCGGAAGAGTGGCGGCAGTCGTGCGACGAGGTGGTGCTGCTTTTCGAGGCGCCGTCTTATACGCATTTTGCGCATGAGCCCCTGACGGGAAAGGTAGCGATTGCAAACTATTCGCCTGACGACCTGGCGGGTTCGCTGGTCTGGCGTTTGCTGGATTCGGCGGGCGAGATAGTGATGGAAGGCGATTGGAAGGTGTCGGTGCCCCAGGGTGAGGTAGGCGAGGCCGGAGTGTTGGAGGTCGATTTATCGTCGTTTTCCGAAGCAGCCCGCTGCACACTCGAGTTGGAGCTGGTCGATACGCCTTACCGCAATGCTTACCCGGTGTGGGTCTATCCTTCCGAGATTGAAACGGCTCCGGCAGATTCATCCATCTTTGTAACCCGGAAATGGGACAGCCGGCTGGTGGCGCATCTCCAGAAGGGCGGCAAAGCGTTGTGGTTCCCGCAAGCCGAGGATTTCCCGCAGGCGACGGTAGGCGGATTATTCCAGACAGACTACTGGAATTACCGGATGTTCAAGACGATTTGCGAGAATGCGCATAAGCCGGTATCTCCCGGAACCCTGGGATTGCTGGTCCGCACGGAGCATCCTGTTTTCCGGAATTTCCCGACGGAGTTCCATACCAACTGGCAATGGTTCCCGATGGTCAAGCAAAGCCATCCGATGATTCTCGACCGTTTGCCGCAAGGCTATCGCCCCATTGTACAGGTCATCGACAATATCGAGCGCAACCACAAGCTGGGACTGCTGTTTGAGTTTGCCGTCGGAGGCGGGAAGCTGCTGGTGTGCATGGCCGATCTGGAAGCCGTGCAGGACAAGCCCGAGGCACGCCAGTTCTATGCGGCTCTGCTCCGCTATATGGAAGGAGATGCTTTCGCCCCGTCCTTGCAACTGGATGCGGATGAGCTGATTTCTCTTTTCAGGGCACCTGCCGCCAAAGAAGAGATAAAGACACTCCGGAACATTTCCTACGATTGATTCCCCGGAGTCCTGCAGGATAGATACGTCTGAAAAAATGCATCGTGTTACATGAATGTCAGCCGTATGAAACCGGTTTGTAACATGGATGCATGACCTTTGCACCGTGAAACATAAAAACGAAAAATGCAATGAAAAAGACGTATCTATCTTTCTTGGCAGCAGCCTTTGCCTTGGTAATGACTGCTTGCGGAGGGCAAAAGTCCACAAATGGAGGTGATGGTGTTGAATTGACAGGTGCTGGCGCTACCTTCCCATTGCCTTTCTATACTATGACATTCGATAATTATAGCGCGACATCTCCCGACAAAGTTTCCTATGGTGGTATCGGTAGCGGCGGCGGTGTTCGCAATTTGAAAGATGGCATCGTTGATTTCGCCGGAAGCGATGCATACCTGACTGATGAAGAAATGGCTGAACTGAAACCGGTTGTGCATGTCCCGACATGTATGGGTGCCGTTGTTTTGGCCTACAATTTGCCGGACGTACAGCAGCTGAACCTTTCCGGCGAAGTGATTGCTGAAATCTTTTCCGGTAAGATTACCCGCTGGGATGACGAGAAACTGAAGAAACTCAACGAAGGAGTAACTCTTCCTTCCCAAGATATTATCCCCGTTTTCCGTTCAGACGGTAGCGGAACCACTTTCGTGTTTACCGATTATCTGACGAAAGTCAGCGAAGATTGGAAATCGACACTCGGCGCAGGAAAGACCGTTGACTTCCCGGTTGGTCAGGCTGCAAAAGGAAATCCGGGTGTTGCCGGTATCGTCCGCCAGACTCCGGGAGCTATCGGATATATCGGTTCCGAATATGCTTTTGCTCAGAAGATCCCCTACGCTAACGTAATGAATAAGAAAGGTGAACTGATTGTTCCTTCTACACAGAGTATCTCGGCTGCTGCAGGTGATATTCCTCAGGACACCCGTTGCTCGATTACAGACCCGGATATGTCGGGCGCTTATCCTATCAGCTGCTTTACCTGGTTGATTGTCTATAAAGACCAGAACTATTCCGACCGTACGAAAGCTCAGGCTCAGGCAACGGTGAATTTGCTGAAATATATGCTTAGCCCGGAGGTGCAGAAATCAACCGAAATCGTAAACTATGCTCCGCTGCCTCAGAAGGCTATCGATTTGAGCTTGGAAAATCTGAAACAAGTAACTTATAACGGCGAAGCGCTGTAAGAATATGCAAGATAAGATATTTAGAATAATTCTATTGTTATCAGCCCTTGTGATCCCGGTGATCGGAGTGGGGATTATCGCGTCCCTCATCTCCGACTCGACGGGAGCTTTCGAGAAGTTCGGGTTCTGGAACTTCCTCTTCTCAGACGATTGGGTGACGAAATCGGGGAGCGAGAGCTATGGTGCCCTTCCCTTCATCACCGGAACGTTGCTGACAACATTTTTAGCATTGATAATCTGTATTCCGTTCTCTCTTCCGGTAGCCCTTTTTGTCGGTGAATATTTCCGGGGGCGGAAGATTGCTACTATTTTGAGTACGGTAACCGACCTGTTGGCTGGTATCCCGTCGATTATTTACGGGTTGTGGGGTTTCTATGCGTTGCGTCCGATCTTCATGCATCTGAATCTCTCGCCTCAGGGTTCGGGTATTCTGACGGCGGCTTTTGTGCTGGCAATCATGATTGTGCCTTACGCCGCTTCGTTGAGCGCGGAATTCTTCAAAATGGTTCCCTCGGATTTGAAGGAAGGTGCCTATGCGATGGGGGCAACTCAGGCGGAAGTCATCCGCCGCGTGGTATTCCCAACGGCAGGCTCGGGTGTTTTCTCGGCCTATATTCTGGCTATCGGTCGTGCCTTGGGCGAAACGATGGCGGTGACGATGCTGATTGGAAATACCAACCAGATGCCGGACACGCTTCGGACTACGGGGAACACGATGGCGAGTATCATCGCCAACCAGTTTGGCGAAGCCGATGGGTTGAAACTTTCATCCCTGATTGCCATTGGCTTGTTGCTGTTCCTCATAACGGCATTCATTAACTTGATCGGGAAGATATTGATTCGTAAAGCGCAACACGTATGATAAAAGATAAGAATTTAGCAGTCCGGATAGCCAAGAACAAGCTGGTCTATATATTGGTATGCGTCCTTTCGGGACTGACTGCCATCCCGTTGTTCGCTATCCTCGGAGAAGTTTTGATAAAAGGTTGGAAGCAGTTGGGCTGGTCGTTCCTGACCGAAGCTACGCCCAATGCCTATAAGGCACTGATGGCCATGCAAGCCGGAGAGCCCGTCCCCGGAGGTATTGCCAACGGTATCATCGGTACATTCCTGATGTTGATTATGGCGGCCGTGGTTGCCATCCCCGTAGGCGTCTTGTGCGGCATCTGCCTTTCTGAATACCGGAAGAACTGGTTCGCGACCATCGTCAGTTACCTGACTGACTTGCTTCAGGGAACCCCTTCCATTATTATTGGTATCATCACCTACATCTGGGTAGTCGTCCCGATGAAAGGTTATTCAGCCTTCGCCGGCAGTGTGGCCCTGTTCATCATGATGCTTCCGTTGATTATCCGTTCCACGGAAGAGACCATGAAGATTTTGCCTGAAACCCTGAAAGAAGCCGGCTTGGCCCTGGGGGGAAGCTATTGGCGCGTGATGATTCAGGTGATGCTTCCCTCGGCTTTCGGAAGTATCTTCACCGGTATCCTGTTGGCCATCTCGCGTGTGGTAGGTGAAACTGCCCCGTTGATGTTCACCGCCTTGGGAGCGGCCGCCATCAGCTGGAACGTCGCACGGCCTATGTCGGCCGTACCTCTGCTGATTTGGGAATTCTTCAACGACCCGAACCTGCAGAACCTCATCTGGGGAGCCTCGTTATTCCTCCTCGTCTTCGTATTATGTCTTAACTTATTAGCAAAAAGAATCGCAAAGAAATGGAAAATATAAAAGATCCTATCCTTCAGATAAAAGATGTGTGCATCTCTTATGGCCCGACGATGGCTGTCAAGCATGTGTCGGCCGATGTAGAGAAAAATACGATCACGGCCATCATGGGGCCCTCGGGTTGCGGAAAGAGTACCTTGCTCCGCGCCGTGAACCGCATGCACGAACTCTATAAAGCTATCCGCGTGACGGGTGAAATCCTCCTGAACGGCGAGGATATCATGAAGATGCACCCCACGGAAGAACGCCGCCGCATCGGCATGGTCTTCCAGCGTCCGAACCCGTTCCCGACCATGAATATTTATGACAATGTCCTGGCAGGGTATATCCTGAACGGTATCCGCCTGCCGAAGAGCAAGAAAGATGAGATTGTAGAACGCAATCTCCGCAACGTGGCCCTCTGGGACGAGGTGAAAGATTCGCTCACGAAGCGCGGTACCTTCCTCTCCGGAGGTCAGCAGCAGCGTCTGTGCATCGCCCGCTCGTTGGCCCTGCAGCCGGACATCCTGCTGATGGACGAACCGACATCGGCCCTCGACCCGATTGCCACGAAATATATCGAAGACCTGTTGTTGAAACTGAAAAACGAAGTTACAATCCTGATTGTAACGCACAACATGTCGCAAGCCATGCGTATATCCGACCGTTCGATGTTCATGTACCTTGGCGAGCTGATTGAATACGACGATTCAAAGGTTATGTTTACCAACCCGAAGGATGAAAGAACTCGCGCTTATCTGACAGGAAAGATGGGATAACGAGTATTTTATGTTTCTACCGAGGAGGCTGTATCGGAATTTTTCCGGTCAGCCTCTTTCATTTTGGTACCTTCCGGCATAAGCCATCCTCTTTCCTTATCGACGACAGTCGATTTCCTGACGGAAAAGCATCGTCGTCGCCGACGACAGTCGATTTCCTGACGGAAAAGTATCGTCGTCGCCGACGACAGCCGATTTCCTGGCGGAAAAGCATCGTCGTCGCCGACGACAGTCGATTTCCTGGCGGAAAAGCATCGTCGTCGCCGACGACAGTCGATTTCCTGGCGGAAAAGCATCGTCCCCAGCGGGGACAGCCGAT
>CALVFH010000095.1 GCA_944326775.1 uncultured Parabacteroides sp. | reverse complement strand
CTTGCCGCGCGGCAGTTCGATGGCGCGGTAGTAGCTTTCCTGGTGGGCAGGCATCACCTTGGCGCCGGCAGCCTTGGCCGCATCTTCTATGCCGCTGTTCTTATAGCACTTGATCCAGTCGTCGCAGGTATGGTCGAATACCGTCACCTCGGAAGCCCCGGCATCGAAGCACTGCTTGATGATTTCGCCGACTAATTTCGGATTGGTGTTGCCGGCCAGTTCGGGAGCCTTGTCCCAACCGATGTTCGGTTTCACGGCGACTTTCATCCCCGGCTTCACGAAGTTCTTCATGCCCCCCATCTCGTTGATGGCCCGGCGGAACATCTCGTCCGGTTCACCGCCCATGACGGCTACCAAGTCCACCTTTTCTCCACTCGCATTACTCATCGACTGCGACATCAGGTCCATCGCCCCTGCACGCTGTACGGTTGCGGCAGCACCAGCCACCGCAAAAGCTTTCAAAAAATCTCTTCTATCCATAATATAAGGGTTAAAAAATTAGATACGTGTAAAAAAAATTCCGTCGTTATTCCGTTACCGGCCGGTCGTCCGGCTCTTCGGGCGTCGCGGGCTGGTCGGTGCCTTCATCGGGGGTTTCGGGGGTTTCGCCGCCGGGCGTTTCCTCTTCGCCTTCGTCGGGCTTCGTAGTGGAGCCGCTTTGGGCATTCGTCGTCTTGTACGCAGGGACGCCGTCCCAAAGCCCGTTGCAACTTGCAGAGTTGCCAGGGACGCCGTCCCAAAGCCTGTTGCAGCTTGCGGAGGTGTCGGGGACGCCGTCCCAAAGCCCGTTGCAGCTTGCACGATTCCCGTTCCGGGCGTTTCGGCCTGCAAGTTAGGCGATTTGTTTGGAAAAACAATTATCTTGCGCCTCTATTTTTTCAAATTATTTCAGTTGGACCTTGAAAGTTTCTTCCGCGCCGTCCGGAACGAAGAGCTTCAGGACGTAGAGGCCGGTCGGGACAGCAGAGAAATCGAGCGTTCCGCCCTCGGACGACATCGAGCCGTTTGTAACGACGATGCCCGAGTTGAGATTGACGAGCGCGTAGTTCATCACAGGGGAAGCCGGGGCTTCGAGGAGCTGCAAATTGCCCGTATTGTCTTCGTCGTGAACCGGGGAGACGGTGATTTGGCGGGAGAGGATGGAGATAGCGTAGCGGGAGCTGCGGGAGAGGGTGATTTGCGTCTGGTATGGACGGCTGGTGCCGCAACTGTTCCGCGCCGTTACCGAGACATTGTAAGTCCCGCTGCTATACGGGCAATAAATCGCGTCGGAGTAGGTCGAGAACATATTGCTGCCGATAGTCCATTCCGTATAGGTGATGCCTGCATCCGCAGCCCCGGCAGACAAAGCGTGCAGGTAGGAACCATCGTAGGAAACGCCGGCGATGATGGGGGCGCCTGCCCAGAAATCCTTACGCGCCAATTGCTGCGAGCCAGCATCTAAGGCGATGAATGCGCTTCCCTGATATTTCTCACGGACAGTTATAGAACCATTAGATTGCGAAACCAGCTCCAAGTTGGGACTAAGTTCGATGCTTGCATTTTGCGGGAAAGGAGAGATGATGAAGTTGCCCGTCGAACAAACCAAATCGGGACCTTGGATGGCGTCGGCGTAGATGTCATTAGCATTTTGAAGAATCCAATCATAAAATATGCCTACATTAGTATAGGAACTCGTTAGCACTGTTGGGGTATCGTAATCTCCCCCCTTAACAAGACCAATCAACATATCTCCAGAAGCTGATGAGATTGTTAAAGGACCTCCACTATCTCCTTTGTACGCCATATTATTTGATACTGTAGCTATTATTTGATTTCCACTACAAGATTGTATCGTAATATTTGCTTTATATAATTGAGAAGTTGATGCGCTTCCATTTACAGAACGTCGCCCCCAGCCTGAGACAGTTGCAATCGTACCATATGAATAGCTTTTTGCTGTAGAAATATTAATAGCTTTTTTCGTTGAACTAAAAACTAACGGTGTTGATAATTCTAATAAAGCAATATCACTAGTTTCATCATCGAAATAGTCTTCATTGATAATTATCCTCCTAACAGAACTACGGTCTGCATTATTAAGATTAGTATGCCCAGAACAAATTTGAATCTGTGAGGCAGATCGTCCATTGACTACATGTGCAGCCGTTAAAATCCACTTATTGCCAATGATTACGCCTCCACCCGTAAACGTACCATTAATTAATACGGCAACCTGATACGGACGTTCCGTAATATTTACCGCCGAACCACCGATGATTCGTTGTTGCGCATGAGTAACTATACTCATAACGAGCAGAGCTAAAAGATAAAAATGTTTAACTTTCATGATATCTAAAATTTAATATATTATTCTCGAATACGTATATCTATCAAATAAGCTTTCGGAGTATGGAAAAATCTGTCATATCCAGGGTCTAACATACCGTCTGTTATAACTTCATTATTATTCGTTATTGCGGCTGAAAGATAAACCTTCGAACCAATCGGGATATTATATTTATTGAAATCCACAAGACTAACGCCAACCATACAGTCTATAACATCAAATAAATCAGATTCAATATGGTTTACAAAATAATCTTCGGCATGTTCAGAATAGTTGATAAAAACATAATCCTTCCTAATATAGCAAACATAGGCCGGGACATTCTCTATTGTAGAAACAATCTGCTCATTATCTATTTCGGCAAACCACGAAGCATTTTCCTCGTTATCGCTACACCCCGCAAACCCGCCGACACCCACCAGCAAGCAGCACAAATAAACTATCCACTTCTTCATTGTATTGATATTTAAAGTTGTTTGTTATTCTCTTACTCTTAACCCCGTCAGATAGGCTTTGCGGATATAGCGATATTTCCCCTTGTAAGTCCATGCGTCCGAAAGTTTTCCAATATTAGTTACTTGTGCGGAAATGTAAACAAATTTACAATCTTCTGGAATATCATATTCAAAAAATTCGTCTTGTGAAATAAAAAGTTTCTTGCTTCTAATGTCATTCTCAATTTCAAGAAAATCCTCATCCGTTATTGCTGAAACTAAATGTTCCCGATTCTCAAAATAATCATCAGCATAAATAGAATAACAGATAATTCCCCCTTCTTTATCTATACCAAGAATATATGCCGGTACATCATCCAGCACAAAATCTATTTTCTCACTTCCTGTATCGGTATAAGCATTAAAATCATCAACGATAATAAGATTATCTTCCTCATCATCGCTACACCCCGCGAACCCGCCGACACCCGCCAGCAGGCAGCACAAATAAACTATCCACTTCTTCATTGTACTAATATTTAAAGTTGTTATTATTCTCTTACTCTTAACCCTGTCAAATATGCTTTGCGGATAACGGGAAATTTCCCATTATCATCGTGCCAATCAATAAGAGAATTAATTCCAATATTTGTTACTTGCGCCGAGAGGTAAACCAATTTGCAATCAGCCGGAAGATCATATTCTAAAAATTCATCTCGCGCAACATATAGTCGCTTATTCAGAATGTCCTTTTCTATAGCCACGTATTCAGATACTGTTGTTATTGCAGCTAAATATTCATGGTTTTCATAATATTCATAGGCATAGTCTGCGTAACAAATAGTTCCCCAATTATCACCCATACCAACAATATATGCCGGCACATCTTCCAGCACAAAATCAATCTTCTCTCCTTCCGTATTGGTAAGATCATCTATATCATCAACGATAATAAGATTATCCCCTTCATCATCGCTACACCCCGCGAACCCGCCGACACCCACCAGCAGGCAGCACAAATAAACTATCCACTTCTTCATTGTATTGATATTTAAAGTTGTTTGTTATTCTCTTACCCTCAAATCATGCAAATATGCCTTAGATATTTTATTAATACTTTCGGGATTATTTATGAGATCTTTCCGATTGTTTGTTATGGAAGCTGTAACATAAACTTTTGAACCAACTTGAATATCATATTTCCGGAAATCATCAATAAAAACGCCAATCTGTTCCTTCAAAACCTCGCATGATAAGAAATATGCATAATCGGGATCATAAACAATTGTTGTGTCTTTCGGATAAGTTACACGATCAGAAACAGGTGATGGGTCTATCATAGGCATATTAAATCCGCCATCATCAGGATAAGCTAAAAACTCATCTACATACTTTGAGCAACTGATAAAAGCATAGCCATCATAGATATTAAGGACGTAACCCGGTTCATCTTCTAATTCATAAATCACTTCTTCGTCCGCCATCTCGTCGAAATAAAGCGGGCCGTCATATTTTTCCTCGCTACACCCCGCAAACCCGCCGACACCCACCAGCAAGCAGCATAAATAAAATATCCACTTCTGCATTGTATTGATATTTAAAGTTGTTGATTATTCTCTCATCCTCAAATCATGTACATAGACTTTATATTGTTCATCCCCATTGGATTCTACAACCCTATTATCCGTTACGGATGCCGTGATATAGATCTTCGCACCGAGGGGAATATCGAATTCTTTGAAGTCATCAATATAAATGCCATATTCCTTTTTGCAAATGTCATAGAGCATAAAGTACAAGTATTCACGATCATAAATAATTGTCGTGTCTTTCGGATATGTTATACGATCCAAAGATTCACTTGACGAAATTGGAATAAAATCGTCTGGTGGATAAGCTAAAAACTCATCCACATATTTCGAACAACTGACAAAAACATATCCTTCTCTTACCATGTGAACGAACCCTGGCTCATCCACCAATTCATAAAGAATTTTTTCGTTTTGCCTTTCTAAAAAATAGTGAGGGCCTTCATATTTATCCTCACTACACCCCGCGAACCCGCCGACACCCGCCATCAGGCAACTCAAATAAACAATCCACTTCTTCATATCCTTAAAATTTAATAGGTTGAACAAAACGACTGCAAGTTAGGCATTTTCTATCAAAAAGAAAGCTATCGGGGAATCTTTTTCGGATTTAACAGGATTCGCCGCTGTTTTGAGGCAAATGGGAAGGAATATGGAGGTTGAAATCCATATATAGCTTGTGTTTCAACGCCGGGTGGAACCAGTCATTCCATTAGAGGAACCGCATGGGCATAAACAGTTGGAAATGGAAATCGCTGCCGGCAAAGAGATTTGGATTTGAGGGTATCACGTATGGCGACAAGTCGAAACCTATCATTTCTTTCCCGAAACGGTAGCAGTTGGCTTCATATTTCAAGACGACGGGACTGGATGGTTTTGGAACATTTATTCCGAATTTCCAAACCTTTAAGTCTTTATCGAACTGGAGGACATAATTGACAGGTTTTAATGCTGCCAATTCGTCTTCAGTCAATCCGGCAAAATGCTTTTGAAAAATCGCTGCTATTTTTTGCATACACGCTTCCTTGTTCACTACCCGGTAGTCCCTTGCCCGCTTATCCGGATTGCTCTTTCGCAGCGCAGGGGAATCGGATGCTTTAAGCTTTAGATAGACCATTGTTTCCATATCGTTGGCCTCAAAATATTGGTAATCTTGGGCAAACGAGGAGGCAGATAAAAGTAAACTAAAGAATAAAAGGAGTGTTTTCATATCTATTCGATGCTAAGGATGAAATTCATAGCGCAAGTTACCCATTTTTCCTTACAAATGATGGCGGAAATAGCTTTTTTCCCTACTTTTGCCCCAAAGGGAAAAGGTTATGGCTAATCCAAGGATTCCGGGCATTCCGGAGGCAGAACAGCAAGCGATATACGACAAACTGCACACGTATAACAGCACGAAGGCTTCGTTTAAGGAGACGGGCTGCTATCTGGTGGTCCTCCCACACGACGGACACCCGGCCTACAGCTTGTGGATTTATACGCCCCTGCTCGAACGGCGCTCCATCCTTTATATCGGCGACTTGGCGACGGATGTTTACACCGCGCTGCGCCTGGCAACGTCGGAACTCTGGTATGCCAACCGCCGCGTGCTCCTGGTGGATTACAATGCGAAACGCATGGCCACGCACGGCGACGACCTGATGTCGTTCGGGAAATACCGGGGACATTATCTCTACGAGATCCTCCGCATCGACCCGGGCTATGTGAACTGGCTGGCCTGCAAGTTTACCGCCCGCATCCCGAAACAGGAACGGATGGTGCGGATGGCCCAGGCTTACATGGCCTACTACATGGACCGAATGCTGAAACGCTCGCACCAGCCCCAGCGGGTGAGCCGCTACCTGGGAAGGAAAGGCGACAAGCTACAGGGACTGGTTCTGAAAGTCTGGCAGGTACATCTCGAAGACGACCCTTACAAGACGCGCATGGATGGGAACACCGCCATCTTCTTTGTCACGCAGAAGATCGTGGCGTTCGACCGGGAAGGCAACCGGGTACAACTGAGCTTCGCCTCGAAATCGCCAAGCTACGTATCGGGACAGCTCTCCTCGCTCGAACGGAGCTATCGGCCGGGAGACCTTCTGCATATCGCCTCGGCCCGCATCGCAGCAACCTACGAAAGCAACGGCGTCCGCTATACGCGCCTGAATTACGTGAAAATGGAAAAGGAAGTGTAAAAAGCAAAACGAACATACCGATGGCTAAGGAAAAAATGTTTTCGCCGAGTTTCTGCTATATATTGGCAGCCAACTTCTTGCTGTTCTTTGCATTCTATCTGATATTGCCTATCCTGGCATTCTATCTGGAAGAACAGTTTGCCGCCGACAAGACCATGATTGGTTTTGTACTTTCGTGCTACACGGTCGCCTGCTTGTGCATCCGTCCGTTCTCCGGTTATCTGATGGACACTTTTGCCCGCCGCCCGCTCTATCTGGCAGCCTACTTTGCGTTTACCGCAATCTTCGGCGGTTATATCCTGGCGACGACGCTGACGTGGTTCATCGCGCTGCGTATCTTGCATGGACTGGCGTTCGGGATGGTATCGGTGGCCGGCAATACGCTGGTGATTGACGTGCTACCTTCGTCGCGCCGCGGGGAAGGCATCGGCTATTACGGGCTGGCCAACAATTTGGCGATGAGCTTCGGCCCTATGATCGGATTGTTCATGCACAATACCTATACCTATGAAACCATCTTCACCTGCTCCCTCATCTCCGGGACATTAGGGATGTGCATGGCTTATTTCGTGAAGACCAGCTACCGGGCTCCCGTCAAGCGCGAACCCATCTCGCTCGACCGCTTCTTCCTGAAGAAAGGGCTTTGGGCAGGCATTGCTTTGCTGCTTTTCTCTATTCCTTACGGCATGACAACCACCTACGTGGCCATGTATGCCAAAGATATCGGCATCACGATCAATTCCGGCTTGTATTTCACGTTCCTCGCTATCGGGCTGGCCATTTCGCGGATGTTTTCCGGAAAACAATGCGACAAAGGGCGGGTAACGCAAGTGATTCTGGTGGGAATGTATCTGGCGGTCGCCTCGTTCTTCACGCTTTCGGCCCTGCATCTGATTGCGGCGTGGAGCATCCGGGCCAGTTCCTACCTTTATATTGCCATCGCGCTGGCCCAAGGCGTAGCTTTCGGGACCATGTTTCCCGCATTTAATACGCTGTTCATCAATTTGGCTGAAAATCGGCAGCGCGGGACAGCCACCTCGACTTATCTGACCAGCTGGGATGTGGGCGTAGGCATTGGCCTGCTGATTGGCGGCGACATTGCCCAGAAATGGGGAGGCTTCGAATTTGCCTTCCTGTTTGGCGCGTGCCTCACCGTTTTTTCAACGATTTTCTTCTTCTTCAAAGCCGGCCCGCACTTCAACCGGAATAAATTACGCTGAAAAAGAAGTATGTTAAGGAAACATTTCCTAATTTTGTCCGCAAATTTTTGTGATATAGAAAAATGAAGATCATTGCAGATGATACCATCCCTTATTTAAAAGGAATTGCAGAACCGGTAGCTGATGTAGTCTATCTGCAATCGAAAGCTTTCACCCCGGAGGCTGTTCGCGATGCAGATGCCCTGATTGTCCGGAGCATCGACAAATGCACCCGGGAATTATTGGAGGGCAGCCGGGTGAAACTGATTACAACGGCAACCATCGGATTCGACCATATCGACACCCACTATTGCGAGGACGCCGGCATCACATGGAAAAACGCGCCGGGCTGCAACGCAGCTTCGGTGGGACTGTATGTGCTCGCGGCACTGACGGCCCTTTCGCTCAAACGCGAAGAGCCTTTGCGAGGGAAAGTGCTGGGCATCGTCGGTGTGGGACATGTAGGACGGATCGTGGAAAAACTGGCAACGGCTATCGGCATGAAAGTTCTCCGCAACGACCTGCCCCGGGCAGACTTGGAAGGCGGAAGCGGTTTCGTCTCGCTCGAGACTATCGCACAGGAAGCTGACATCATTACGCTCCATGTACCCCTGACCCGCGACGGACGCTACCCGACCTGGCATTTGGCCAACAAGGATTTTTTCGGAAAGCTGCAAAAAAGGCCGTGGTTCATCAACAGTTGCCGGGGAGCCGTCCACGATACGGCGGCTTTGCTCCAGGCGAAAAAAAACGGACAGATCTCGGAACTGATTCTGGATTGCTGGGAGAATGAACCGAATATCGACCGGGAATTACTTTCGCTGACATCCATCGCGACTCCGCATATTGCCGGATTCTCTGCCGACGGGAAGGCAAACGCCACACGGATGTGCCTCGAAGCAATCGAACGTTTCTTCCACCTGCATCTGGAACGGATTGGAGAGGTAAGGCCTCCCAAACCTGCCCAACCGGTTATCGACCTGGATCATTGGGACAAGCATCGTCTCGAACAGGCTGTTCTGACATGCTTCAATCCGCTACGGGTCGATCAGCGGCTACGGGAAAAACCGGAACAGTTCGAATATTTCCGCAATCATTACGAACATCCGCGCGAGTTTTCGGCCTATCAGCTGCTTCATCTTCGCGAAGAAGAAAAAGAATTGGCAAAAGAGTTGGGGTTCGCCGACGATCAGAGATAAAAATTTATACAACAGAATAAAAACAGAAAGATATATATTATGGCTATCAAAATACTAAGTGTAGATGACGAACAGGACTTGGAGGTATTGCTTACTCACTATTTCCGCCGGAAGATACGGAAAGGGGAATATGAGTTCTCGTTTGCCCACAACGGACTGGAAGCCTTGGAGATGATGGTGAAACATCCGGACTTCGACATTATCCTGAGCGATATTAATATGCCGGAGATGGACGGACTGACCTTGCTCTCCAAAATCAACGAACGGCGGAATCCGGCGCAGAAATGTATCATGGTTTCGGCCTATGGCGACATGAAGAATATCCGCACGGCGATGAACCGGGGAGCTTTCGACTTTGCCACGAAACCGATTGACATGGAAGATCTGGAAAAGACCATCGAGAAAGCGATTGAAGAAATCAACTATGCCAAACAGAGCATGAACGAACATCTCCAACTGGAATCCATCCAAAGCGATCTTACGCTGGCTGGCGAAATCCAGAAGGCGATTCTGCCTTGCCAGTTTCCGCCATTCCCGGAAATCAAGAACCTCAATATTTATGCGTCCATGACTCCGGCTAAAGAGATTGGGGGCGACTTCTATGATTTCTTCCGTCTCGATTCGGACCGGATCGGCCTTGTGATTGCTGACGTTTCCGGGAAAGGGGTTCCGGCAGCCCTCTTTATGGCAGTCAGTTGCACGTTAATCCGCTCGGCGGCCCAAAGTGCCCAAGACTCAAAAGAGTGCCTTACGAAAGTGAACCAACTGCTGTGCCGCGCCAACGTTAACACGATGTTTGTAACCGTATTTTATGCCATCTTGAATCATAAGACCGGCGCGATCGACTGCACCAGTGCGGGACACAATCCTCCCTATATCCTTCATCCAAACGGAGAGGTAGAATGCGTTAAAGCACCTGCCAATTTCGTGGCGGGCGGCCTTAACGATTTCAAATATCAGAACTATCAGACGCAATTGAACCCCGGGGAATCCATCGTGCTCTACACCGACGGGGTGACCGAAGCGTTCAACGAACAAAAAGAACTGTTCGGGGAGAAACGGTTCGAAAACTCGCTGCTCGAGCTCTACCACGAGGATTCGCGAACCATCATCGA
>CALVFH010000094.1 GCA_944326775.1 uncultured Parabacteroides sp. | reverse complement strand
ATCGCCGACAACGACGGCCTGTTCTCGCTCGCCTGGCTGTATTCGGATTTCCAGACGTTCGGCCAGCAGATTTTCCCGGTCTCCATGAAGGCGGATGTGGTCGTGAAAGGGAAGCCAAGGGGGGGACTGGACTTGTATTATTCCCGCATCCAGCTCGACAAGCCGCTGAAGTTTAGTTCGGAAGGGCTGAAGAAATACGAACGGGTGCGCCTGGACGACATCTTGAAAGAACTCTGATTTTCGATATTCCGATGAAGGCGCAAAGACAGAACAACGGCAAAGGACGATACGGACGGACAAAAGGACGGACGTCTGCCGTCGTGCTCCTGCTGTTCCTGCTGCTCCAAGTGCCTGCCGCCCTGCTCGCCCAGTCCGATGCCATGAAGAAGCTGGAAAAGGAACGGAAAGCGGCGCTCGCGGAAATCGAACTCACCAACCAACTACTGAAGGAAGCTAACGAATCGGCCAAAAGTTCGCTGAACAAGCTGAACCTGCTCTCCCAGCAGATTGCCTCGCGCAAGAAAGTCATCAGCCTCCTCACGCAGGAGATGGGAGCCATCGACAAGCAGATGGGGGAAATGCAGCAGAACATCGACCGCCTGCAAAACGAACTCGGTGAGAAGAAAGAGAACTACGCCCAGTCCATGCAAAGCCTCTACCGCCGGAAAGGGGCCTTGGACAAGTTGCTGTTCATCCTCTCGGCCGACGATTTCGCCCAGTCGCTCCGACGGATGCGCTACCTCCGCGAATATGCCGACTGGCAACGCAAGCAGGCTTCGGCCATCGTCGAGCAGCAGCAGGAGATTACCCTCAAGAAACAGGAATTGGAGAAAACCCGCCAGGAAAAGCAGGCGCTCCTGACAGACCGCGAGGCGGAAAACCGGAAACTCCAGTCGGAAGAGACGAACCAGAAGCAGGAGGTTTCGCAACTCAACAAGAAACGGAAAGACCTGCAAGCCCAACTGCGCAAGAAGCAGCGTCAGGCAGAAGAGCTGAACCGCCAGATTGAAAAGCTGATTGCCGAAGAGATTGCCCGCGCCGAAGCCGCCGAGCGTGCCCGCCGGAAACAGGCGGAAGCCAAGGAAGAGACTCCCGCGGAGGAGCGCGTGGCCGAAAGCAAGGGCGGCTATGCCATGACGAAGGCCGAACGCCAGCTCTCCGGCAGCTTCGCAAGCAACAAGGGGAAACTCCCCTATCCCGTTACCGGCCGCCATACCGTGGTCGCTACCTTCGGCGAACAGCAGCACCAGGAGCTGAAATATGTCCGCACCAACAACAGCGGGATTGACATCCAGACGTCGCCCGGCGAAGATGCCCGCTCGGTATTCAACGGGATTGTCACCCGCATCTTCACGCTTCCGGGGTATAACAACTCCATCATCGTGCGCCACGGCAACTACCTCACGGTTTATAGCAATCTGAGCCAGGTCTATGTCAAGGCAGGCGACCGGGTCAGCACGCGCCAGCGTCTGGGACGCATCTTCTCCGACCCCGACGACGGCAATGCCACCATCCTCCATTTCCAGCTTTGGAAGGAGAAGCAGAAGCAGAACCCGCTGCCGTGGCTGGAATAGGCGGACATCCCGAACCGGTCTTCATCCCGAAAATTGCTGTTTCTATCGACGGAATTCCCTCGTTGGTAGATTTTCCTCCGCCTCCCTCCAAGGAGAGAAAGAAAAATCCGTAATTTTGTTTGAATCAAAAAGAGGACAATACGTATGAAAACAAAATTCCTGTTGGGGCTGTTCGTCTGCCTATGGATGATGGCCTCCTGTGCTGATGACGATCCTTATATTACGCTAAACACTTCCGGCAGTTCGGCCATCACCCTCTCTTCCGAAAAAGGTGCCGAAAATGCCTTCTCTTTTTCCACCAACGAGGCCTGGCTAATCTCGGGCGAGGCAGACTGGCTCAGCTTCTCGCCTTCCGCAGGTTCTTCGGGAACAAATGAAATCACCCTCACCGCCAAGACGGAAAACCGCACCGGGGAAAGCCGCTCGGCGACGCTGACCATCGCTTCCACCTCCGTCTCCCAGGAAATATCGGTCGTCCAGAGTGCCGGCCGCTACATCCGTCTGGAGTC
Source organism: uncultured Parabacteroides sp. (assembly GCA_944326775.1). Lineage (GTDB taxonomy): Bacteria > Bacteroidota > Bacteroidia > Bacteroidales > Tannerellaceae > Parabacteroides. The sequence goes on along the minus strand of CALVFH010000094.1, from coordinate 8,223 downwards.
CGATACGGTACAGATCGGTCTGGAAGGGGGAACGGTTGAGATTCCTTTCCTCAGCAACATGGAAACGGACGAGTTCGACATCTACCGCTCCACCGAGTGGATTGCGCAGCGGATACAGCTCTCCCAGGACGGCGAAAACTATACCCTCCAGCTGACGGTCTATCCCAACTTAGGCAACCAAAGCCGCACCGCCCGCATCTATTTTGCCGACGCGGAAGAGGGCATGGACGGCGAGCTTTTCAATTCGGCGTATGTCGTCCAGAGCAGTTGGATGTCCGAGAACGTCTCCACCGACTACAGCGCCGACAAGACCGTCCGTGTGCTGCAGAAATCCACCGTCGGGCAGGGCATCCCGGTTGTCCTCATGGGCGACGGCTTCATCGATACGGAAATCGCCGACGGCTATTATGACGAGGTGATGGACAAGGCGTTCGAGAACCTGTTTTCGGAAGAGCCGCTCCGTTCGCTGCAAGGCTATTTCGATGTCTATGCCGTCACGGCCGTCTCGCGCAACAGCGGCATCGGGCTTGGCGAAACGGCGTTCAGCTGCTGGATGGAAGGAGGCGGAAGCACGTCCATCGACGGCGACGAAGAGGCCATCCGCGAATACGCGCAATGCGTCGAGGGCATCGACCTGAACCATACGCTGGCGGTCGTCATCCTCAACTCGGAGGAATATGCGGGCACCACGGCGCTCTATCCGCTCATGGGCAATTTCGCCATCGCCTATTGCCCGGTCATCTACGGCGTGGACAACGAGATGTTCCGCCTGGTCCTGAACCACGAGGCGGTGGGGCACGGCTTCGGCAAGCTGGCCGACGAATATTATTACGAGAGTTACGGGACCATTCCCGACAGCGAAGTGGCGGCCGACAAGGAATACCAGGCACTGGGATGGTTCCAGAATATCGACTTCACGGATGATGCCAGCACCATCCTGTGGTCGGCTTTCCTCGCCGACGAGCGTTATGCCTCCGAGGGCCTGGGCATCTTCGAGGGCGGCGATTCCTATCCGTACGGGGTTTACCGTCCGTCCGAGGGCGGCATGATGAACGATTACACGTGGGGTTTCAACGCTCCGTCGCGGCAGTCCATCTACAAGCAGGTGATGTCGCTGGGCGAGAACCGCGATATTTCCTACGAGGAGTTCACGTCTTTCGACACGCCGCAGACGGTGTCGCTGCTCCGCTCGGCACAAGTTGCCGAAACGGATAAGGGCAGGCACTTTGCTCCACCCCGGATTGTGACGAAAAGGTGGGAGAAGGAATGAAAAAACGTAAGTAGTAGGCCAATGAAGCATTATCAAAGCCTACTCTTTACAAGTTCCGGCATATACTTATTTTTATTCTGAAGGTTTCCAAGTCCCAGTTTAGGATAAACCATTCCGCCTATCCCCGGAATAATACTTTGATTCTCGTCCTTCTCAGTATCTACTGCGAAAGTGATGAATTCAAATTTTTCCGCTATAGAGGCGGGAAACTCGTTCCGTAAACTTTTGTCCGCATCTTTATACATCACCGGAGCTACGATATAGATCTTCCGGGGCTGTATGTCGCTTATTAGACGGGTTAATTGCGTTTTTACCACACACGACGTGCTTATGATGGATTTCACAAGAATCAATGTCTGGCAACTTTTAATCGGTTCTATATACGATTTTATAATCGGACTATATTCCAAATGGGAACCTGCGTCCAATGTGATTCTTCCATTCCAGAAAACAGCTAAAGAGACTTCCTTTTGCGATAACGCATCCAATACGCCTTGGGCCAGCCAATCAGCATCTTCCGAGGCACAAGCCAACATTGTATCGCCATACTGCCCTTCGGTTTTCTTATTCAAAAGGACTCCCAATGCTTCTCCCAAACGATAAAAAGCATTACGATACCTCTCAACAGAAACTCCCGGTTCCGACAGCACCTGCATTGTCCGGATTATTTCGCTACCGTTGTTGTCGTATGTGATATTTTTATAAGTCCTCATAACTGCTCTTATTTGTCAACTTAACAATTCTACTATTCCAAACAAATCCGTAGGAGCTTCCTCCAACAGCCGTTTTTCCAAATCAGGAGTCCATTCAATTTCTCCTTTCAACCTGCCATTCCCATTAGACCAATATAGCTTAATGCCATCTATATGGAAATGAAGCCCACATCTATCCATAATCATCCTACTGTTATCCGAGATTTTCACAGTAGGATAGCCTTTCACATTAACATATCCCTTTCCAATGCTTTGCATCTTGGCTGAAATCTCCGCCAAAGAAACTTTTATCTGCCCGCAACTATCCCACGCGCCCAACAAAGCACCAGCGATACCAAACAATTTGTCGTTTTCAGCTTTTTCGCCATCCACAGCCATATGCAAGATAGCATCCTTGAAAGGGGAATAGGATAAAAGCAACTGATTCAAACTACTATAAGCCGGAAAGTAAATAGCATTCGTACATGAAGATATATCTTCAGGAATCTCTTTTACCGAACTATCTGCATTAGAATATATCAAGTTCAAATGAAAACATTCTCCCTTTTCCTGCGATATTTCCATCTGTTTCGTAAAGTCGTATAACAAACCGTTATCTTTCCACGTCAAAGTTTTCACATCCTTCAACTGGTGATATATTTTTTCTGATACTGGCTTTTCTATCAACAAATCATCCACAAATGCATCCTCTACCTGAGATGTCAAACAGACTGCCTCCAATTGCTGTTGATATTCATTCATCAGCATCGCAAGACAATATACAGCATAGAAGTTTTCGTATTGGCTTCCTTTTTTATTATTCTTGCCACCCCGATGTTTGTTTTTCAGATATTTTCTATCCCTTCTTATAATAGGCATAACATCTTCTTTCCGGTTATTGCTAAACTATTTGATGAAAGTACAAATGTAGGTAAAAATTTTTGTCTCATTCCTCCATATAGTCAGAATGTTTTGTTTTTAACACAAACCTTTTTCCTTATTTCAAGAATCTTCCCACTATCATCAAAATAGCTGATGGCTAACGCTTATTCTTGTAGGGATAATGATTGCGTGGCGTATTTGTAGGTGATGACGTAGATGTGACCGCGTTGAATCGTTGTCCCGCCCCATTCACTACTATTCCCTCCCAATATCTGCTTTTCTCCATCTGTAGTCGCAGAGAGAATATAGCTTACACTAACATCGGCAGCATATTGGAAATAGGTTGTTTCGCCATCCTTTAAAGATGCTTCTACCCCTCCAGATGTTACAGAGAAACTACTTGTCGGGAAAGAAGTTGAGAAACCTTCCGGCAATTTTAAACTGATGCCGAAATTTATCATGGGAACTTCAACTGACTGATGATTAACCTCACCTTCTTTTATCTGAAAAGGTTCTGTCTTATAATAATAAACAGCCTGAGTATAATCTTCATCTTCGTATGCCTTATTATAAACCTTCAAGGTGTAACTCCCCGGCTCCAGTTCTATGCTTGATGGCACACTACCTGGATTATATGTTATCGTTTTACCATCACTACCTTCAATCTCCACATACAAATCCTTATCCACCGCCTTTGTTTGCACGCTGGTTACTTCAGCGGCTTGGATTTGGATATTTTCTAAAGAGAGATAGCCGACGCCTTCGACGGAAGGCAGTTCTTCCTGCTGGCAGCTGGCCATTAGGAAGAGGGCAATTATTGTATAGAATAGGTGTTTCATATTTCTTTCTTATTTGTCGTAAACTAATGAGATGTCGTCGATGGTAAGGACACTACCGACAAGTGCATTACTATATTTAAGGGAATTCCCATTTTCTTGCAGATAATAAGTTTGCTTCTCATATTGCAAATTACTACCTGTATTAATCGTAGAACTAAATATCACACAAACATACCTACACTTCGCATATGTCTTACCTTCTTCATAATTCAATGATACCGTCATCTCCGTAAAATCACCCTCCGAAGAAGATGCCGTTACATCTTGTGAGATTATAGTATTTTTATTTTCATCTAATAACTCAATAGACGCCTTCCATGTATCATTATTATGTGGAGCATATTTATAATAAAAATGTAATGCTGTTGGACGTGATGTAAATTCTTTACCCTTATTTATTGTATATTCATTACCATCTATTGATAATTCTCCAATAAATAACTCTCCTGCCACCTTATTATAATCATATATAATTGATAATGCCCCCGCATTTGTATTGCCACTACCAGATGCTGTATTTCTTATTTCAGCAGCCTTACCTCCATTTCTCCCAGAAACATATGAAACAGCAGGGAAACAATTATAGGCAGCACTCAATTTACCTGCTCTAAATCGAGTAGTATAATCATTATTAGTTTCCCAAAAAGATTCTCCTCCAGAACTCCAAGGATAATAACATCTAATAGAATTAGCAACATCAGAACTGTTCCATTCTTCCATCCCCGAATTCGGCAACTGCGCAGGCGTTTCCAATACGATCTCTGTCGGCTCGGCATATACTCCTTCGCGATAGACTGCGCGAACTTGCATTTTCGCATCAGAAGGAAGATTTGTCAACTTTGCCAATCCATCTGTACAGTCTTTCCATTCTGCGCCATCCAAATATTGATAACCTGTAACCTGTATCTTCTCCGGATTACCCGACTTCACTTCTGATCCGCTTACCGTAAGCGACTTTGCCCAAATATCTTCCGGCTTTGCAGAAACCGTTATCTCCGGAGCCACCGTCTTGATTTCAAATTCAGCCGGTGCATCTTCCTCACTGCTCCAACGGTTATTTGCTTTTACACGTAACTTAATCTTATTACTTGTTTCCGAACCGGAAGCCACTTGCAGATTAGCAGTCATAGCCGTTAAATTCCACGAACCACTTTTGTCCGTCCAAGATGGAATTTCAATACCTGCAGTCTGTAATAATGTCTTATCCTCTTCTGTCAAAGCTGAGAAAGTAAAAGTTTTACTGTTCAATCTTTGGTATTTTTCTTGACCGTCTGCAAAAGCAAAAGAAAATTCTACATCTTGAATATCAGAAGAGCCCGAAAAATTCAAAACAGCAGGGATTGCATCAGCCGTTTCGGTATATTCCAACGTATTAGCTCCATCTTCATTAAAGCCTCCAATCTTCGGCTTCGGCAACCACTCCAGCGGAATCGTTTCCGTAATCGTTACCGATGTCACTTCCGCTTTACTTATTTCCAACGGAAGTTCATACTTAGACTGTTCAGGAGCCAAGGTTAAAATCAAATGGCCGGCGGCCTCCAAGGTTGTCGGGATGCCTTCCAACTTTATTTGCTTTACTTCCGTATCATCTTTTTTCTGTCCGCAGAAATAAATTTCGAAAGTAGAACCGGCACGGAAATAGGCACTTTTCGTGTCTCCGCTGGAAACCTCTTCAATCTTTACCTCTTCATCACCCACCTTTACCAATACATAATAAGAAGCATACAGACTGGAGAAAGTCTTTTCTTTGGAATTATCGAACTCCACCGAAACCAAGGCATTTGCTACCTTGCATGAAATATCGACAGTTTTCGCATTTTCGTCTGCTGTCACGCGAACATTTTCAGTTACACCTTCATAATAAGGTTCATTTAATGCCAGCACTGGATTATCCCCACTCATCGCCTTTACATCATAGGTTCCCGTAGAAAGAGAAATAACGTCTTCCGTATAATTGCATTCCTTTACCGTTCCCCCTGTACTTGCATTCGTAATCTCCAATTTAAATTGTTCCGCCTGCGGATGCTGCAAAGCTTGGGGAGCGGCTTTCGTTTCCACATTAAAATCCACCAAACGAATCCGTATTCCGCTATTGATTTCCTTTTGCCACTCATCGGCACTACAGCCCCACAATAACAAACAGACTAAAAAACTACACCATGCTGCTATTTTACTCATTATTCTTCCTCTCGATTTATTCATAAACCAATTCCATTTCATCCAACCACAACGTGCTTCCTTCGCCAGCCAAATAATAATCGCCATATTTGCTGGAAGAACAGACAATCACCAGATATTTCGGTGTCCGATAAGCCCGATAAGTCAACGGAATATCAATCTGCTGGTAAGTAGGAACATCCTCCCCGCAAATATATTCGCCATAAGCGATGATATTCGCATCATTCTTATCAAAGAGTTGCCGGTTCGTCGGGTCTGTCCTTATCTCATACGGCTCCGATTTGTCGGACAGCGCGATGTAGATATGGCAAGAATCCGGCCTGCCCTTCAGCGCCTCCAGGCTCGACGGCAGTTTGGTCGTGCTTCCCACCGTCTGCATCGGCTCAGAGGTATATTTGCAATATACGCGCAAACTCGTAGGGAACGAAGTAAACGGCCGTCCGAAATGCAACAAACCGTCCAATATACTGTTCGGGTCTTGCTGGAAATCGCCCGCAAACAAGTTGCCGGCAGCCATTTTCACGTTCAATGCACTTTGCGACTTCAATTCAGCCGCATAAGTTCCCGCATATTTATCCGAAGTAGGATTCGTGATATTCGTCTTATAGATAGCCGTGGCAGAATTTCCGGTACCCCAGAATGTCGAGCCTTCCGCGTTGGGAATCCAATAATCGCCGGAAGCAATCTGCCCTTTACTCCAATTTTCCAATCCGCCATTTTCCAGTGTAACGGCTGCGGCAGTTGTAAAAGACTTCTCGCTGCCCTGCGTCCCGTCTATGCTCACCCGATAGTTGTATGCGGTAGAGCTTTTCAAGCCTTTTATCATGGCCGTATAGGTAGTTCCGGAAACAGTCACGTCGGACACTGTCTGCCAACTCGTCGCGCTGACCTCTTTATATTCCACGACCGGCGTTTTCCCGCTTTCTATATTTCCGTTCAACACAGCCCGGCTGGTCATGGCAAAAACTTCAGACGAAGAACTGGAGCTGCCGCCTTCTTCGGGATAAACATAAACCGTCCATTCCCGAAAGACATCTTTTTCCCAACCGTTGGCAACCAGGAACGTCCGTGGCGAAGAAAAATCATGCACGGTCGTCGGATCCGGCGAAACGACTCCGGCAGAGCCGCCCAAAGACAAGGCATTTACCTGGATATTCCCCCGGTCTTGTGTAGAAGAGACATAAATAATCACCGTCCGCTTCGCTTCATCCAATACATAACGGATTTGCCCGGTTACGTCAATTTGCCGGTTAATCACTTGCGTCACGCTGACTTTCCATGCATAATCCTGGTAGGTACGCAACGTGAAAGTCACCGGATTGCTGAAATCAACCCGCGTATCGGCAAAATTGTCGGGGACTTCAAAACCTTCTGTCGGGAATTTGGAAAAATCCGTGCAGACCGCCGAGTCGGCCACGATTTGCGCATCGTTGGTAACCGTCATTTTTAAAATACGCAGATTACTAATATCCACCGCATCATCTACATAAAGCGAAACCGTCCGGTCTGTCGCATTAATCGTCGCAGCCGACGACTGGGAAGAACCCGGGGCAGCGCACTGCCCTTCCACTTCAAAAGATTCGATGGCTGCCTCGCGGATAGGATAAGGAATATCATTTTCGATGGCACAGGAAGCCAATAAAGACAAGCCCAAAATGCTATACAAGAATTTCTTTATCATAAGTAAAATGTCATACCGATGTTGATAGAAAACAGATTAATCCTGAAATTTCCGGAAGAAGTGCGCATGCTTCCCTCCTCCACCTGGTTGGTCTGCTGCTTGGTCCACTCGAAGTTGTAGCCCATCACGCCGACCGACACCTCGATGGCCGACCAGTCGGTGATGAAAGCCGTCAGGCCCGGTGCGAAACCGATTTGAAAATTATGCTTCGTCTGGAACGTCCCGTCGTAAGTCGAGCCCGAGCCCGTCGAGTTCTTACCGCGTCCGTAGCCGTAGGTCAGCCGCGCCTCGTTGAAGAGCCCGAAAATCTTGCTGCGCCCGATAGGGATGTAGGTGCGGAGGAAAGCTGTCGATTCAAATTTATGCTCCAAATAATACAGATCATCAAAAGCCAGGGTGATGTCGCCCAAATCAATATCCAGGTTACCCAAATCCAGATAATCCCGGCGATAAGCGAAACGGAAACCGGCAGAAACATTATTGCGGAAAAAATACCCGACATACGGGCTAATTGAAAAATCATATCCTTTTCCTTCCAAATCTTTCATGATAAGGAAGTTCAGGTTCCCCTCGTCGTGCTCGGAATACGACACCGTCCCGCCTGCCATCCAGGTCCCTTTCGGGATAAACACCGTTTCCTGCACCTCGCGGTCGATGCGCTTGATGGCCCGCTTCCCGCGT
>CALVFH010000093.1 GCA_944326775.1 uncultured Parabacteroides sp. | reverse complement strand
CGTAAGTTTGCATCTGTCTAAACGATAACCAATATAATTATCATATTAAAATAGTAACAAATATGGCAACACCTCCATTCAAGTATCAGCCGATGTTCGAGCATGGTGAAGACACGACTGAGTATTATTTGCTTACAAAAGATTATGTATCGGTATCGGAATTTGAAGGAAAGCCGATATTGAAGGTAGCGAAAGAAGGTTTGACGGCGATGGCAAACGCTGCTTTCCGCGATGTGTCCTTTATGCTTCGCCGTTCGCACAACGAGCAGGTGGCTAAAATCTTGAGCGATCCTGAAGCCAGTGCCAACGACAAATATGTGGCTTTGACCTTCCTCCGCAATGCCGAGGTGGCCGCCAAGGGAGTCCTGCCTTTCTGCCAGGATACGGGTACGGCAATTATCCACGGAGAAAAAGGCCAGCAGGTCTGGACCGGATATTGCGACGAAGAAGCTCTCTCTCACGGTGTCTATAAGACTTATACGGAAGAGAACCTGCGCTATTCGCAGAATGCTCCGCTGTCGATGTATGAGGAAGTGAATACGAAGTGTAACCTGCCGGCCCAGATTGATATTGAGGCTACGGAAGGCATGGAATATAACTTCCTTTGCGTAACGAAAGGGGGCGGTTCAGCCAACAAAACGTACCTGTATCAGGAAACCAAGGCTATTCTTAACCCGGGTACGCTGGTGCCGTTCCTGGTAGAAAAGATGAAAACGCTGGGTACAGCAGCTTGTCCTCCGTATCACATCGCGTTTGTGATTGGCGGTACTTCTGCTGAAAAGAACCTGCTGACGGTTAAGTTGGCTTCGACTCACTACTACGATAATCTGCCGACCAGTGGCAACGAAGGCGGCCGTGCTTTCCGCGATTTGGAACTGGAACAGAAGGTGCTGGAAGAAGCTCATAAGATTGGTTTGGGCGCTCAGTTTGGCGGAAAATACTACGCTCACGATGTTCGCATCATCCGCTTGCCGCGTCACGGCGCTTCTTGTCCCGTAGGCTTGGGCGTTTCCTGCTCGGCCGACCGCAACATCAAATGTAAGATCAACAAAGATGGTATCTGGATTGAAAAGTTGGATTCACATCCCGGAGAACTGATTCCGGAAGAATTGCGTAATGCCGGTGAAGGCGATGCCGTAAAGATCGACCTGAACCGTCCGATGAAGGAAATTCTGGCCGAACTCGATAAATATCCGGTATCTACCCGTTTGTCTTTGAACGGAACCATCATCGTAGGTCGCGATATTGCCCATGCCAAACTGAAAGAACGTCTCGACCGTGGCGAAGATCTGCCGCAGTATATCAAGGATCACCCGATTTATTATGCCGGTCCGGCCAAGACTCCGAAGGGAATGGCGTGCGGTTCAATGGGACCGACGACAGCAGGACGTATGGACCCGTATGTTGACTTGTTCCAGAGCCACGGCGGCAGCATGATCATGTTGGCGAAGGGTAACCGCAGCCAGCAGGTGACCGATGCTTGCAAGAAACATGGTGGTCTCTACCTCGGTTCAATCGGCGGACCGGCTGCTATCCTGGCGCAGAACAATATCAAGAGCATCGAATGTCTGGAATATCCGGAACTGGGTATGGAAGCAATCTGGAAGATTGAAGTCGAGAACTTCCCGGCCTTCATCCTTGTGGATAACAAGGGAAATGACTTCTTCAAGCAAATCCAGTCCCGTTGCAACGACTGCAAGTTGAAATAAGTTTTAAATGCCGTTTAAACGGCATTTAAAAAAGGAAGAGGGTGTATCGTAATATGCGATTCGCCCTCTTACTTTTCCCTGTCGTTAGTGATTAAGTAATGTGACTAAGTTAAAGCACGTTGGTATTTTTGACTCCGACTATTGGGTTTGTCCGGAATGGTCATCACCAAGTACCCACTCTCTATAAGAGGGTCAATATATCGATGTTTGACGTTATACCGATGCTTAAGCCCTATATGACTCATTATTTCTGTCATGCTACGAGGAGTAGAACAAAAATCAAGGACTTCATTAAGTGTTTCATTTAACTTAGTCACTGACTTAGTCACTTTTTCTTCATTTGTGACCAAGTTAAGTGATAAAGATGGCTTAACCACAACTTCGAAAGCTGTGATTTTATCCACATTGAACACCGGCTCTGGATTTCCATTCTCTTGTAACAGATTTTTAACTCGTTGAATTCCACGATTAAACATATTGACATACTTTAATCCGCGCATGGCCTCAGCGATAATCGGATTGCGATAATCATTCACCATTGGAAAGTTCTCTGGACGAGCTTCACCGTAAAGGCCTCCAGCATTCAATATCTCAATGCGATCTTCGTATTGATAAAACCTGATAGGCATATTAGACTGATAATCTCTGTGCATACAAGCATTCATCAACAGTTCTCTTAATGCTTTATCTGGATAGTTGAATATGTCTTTCTCTCGCAGCATACTGATGGGTATGGGGCGCGATGTAACCACTGCATCACGTACAAAACTTTCCAATTGAGGAAGCATTTTAGAAAGGCAACCTTTTATCTGTCGTTCGTTAATGATTTCACTGCCCCTGTCTTTCCCTGCAAAACGGACATATTGCACATAACATCCATGTAAAAAATACTGGGGATCTTTACCGAATAGAATGATGGCGGCATTCGTGGGACATTCATGCTGAAGATCATATAAATGAATTGAAGCCAATTGTTCCTTAATGCCACGAGTGTCACTTTCCAATACCTCGCTGTCGATAATCTGAGTAAGATATTCACGTTTAATGTAATCCGTATCAATATCTTTTAGGGTAGCGCCAAAACAGGGTGTCGCGTCAAATGTTGCCATGTAAGAAGTTCTACGTTCAAACAAGATTCGCTCTTCTGACTCTGTAGCAATATCTCTACGAGGTCCAATGCGCACAAACGTCCTACCACGATAACGAACAGGTGGAACTAACGAAGGAGAGACCTCGGCTACGAGCAAATCTCCATCTTCATATTCGAATCGCTCTACCGACATAATAGGAAGAGGCAGGATATTACCATCGGAACGTATGGCTGCAATCTTTTTCAGTAGTGCATCGGTAACTTTCACTCCAGACAGAGTACCGTTGTCGTGTGCTCCGAGAATCAAATATCCTTTCTTTCTGGAATTAGGCAAATCATTGGCAAAAGCACAAATTGCTTCTTGAAATTTGTCCATATCCCCAGTAGAGGTTGTACGTTCGATTCTGTATGTTTCTGTGCTTTGCAATAGCTTTCGCACCTCTTCTTTCGTTATCATGTTACCCTTAACCGCTTATTCTACTCTTAATTACTTGATCAATTGCATCATTGATTTTTAATCTCGTCGTTGACTTTGCGCCTTTAAAACCGCAGGCTGATTCCTCCCATCACGGTAATCCCTTGTGCCGGATATCCGTAGAAAATATCATACTGCTGGTTGAGCAGGTTGTTGACAAGCGCATAGAGTCCGAATGTCTTGTTGAAATCGTAAGATGCACGAAGGTTCAACTCATTGATATCGGCCATCTTCACGTTCGACAAGCCATGGGCTTCCGTATATCGGCCTGTTTCAAGGTGATATTGCAAGGCGATAGCCAGCTTGTCGATGGGGCGGAGGGTTAAATCCGCATCCAGCTCAAACTCCGGTTTTCCCCAGACATGTTCGGGAGGGGTGGTACCATCTGTCTGCTCATGGTAGTCGCAATCCCAGCGGTTGTAAACACCTTTCACGCCAATTTCAAACCATTGTTGATATTGGTATTTCAGGTTGGCACCGACATAGAACAGCTTGGTATCAAAAAGTTGTGTGGCTTGGACCAGATTCGGGAAGTAACCTTCTTGGGCATCGTAACCCGGAATCAGCAACAGGTCGTTGGCCGTTATTTTATATCCGGCAAAAACGTCGAACCAGAAGCCTCGCGCCGCTCCGCTTTTAATGCCGATTACGCCATCCAGCCAGTTGCGGGAAGGAGCAAGTTCTTCTATCATTTCAATATACCGGCAAATCCGGGACGCTTCATACATGCTGTTTGAATACAGTTTGCCGCCCGCATTCAGGTAGATGACCGTTTTGTCGGCTACGGTAACATCTGCGGCGATGTCCGGAGAACCCATGACGGTACTTTCATTACCGGTTGCGAACATGAATTTTCCCCCTATTTTCAGGTTCCAATTCTCTCCTTCTATCCGATAATAAGGATTAATAGTCCCTTCTGCATGATTTTTGAACTCGTAAAGCGGTAAACCAGCTTGTCCGGCGGTGCCTTCGGGCAAACTGTAGTTGAAATATTCGAATAGCCCTCCGATGCCTAAGCGCTGGTTGCCCCCGAACGGTTTAAAGAGGTTGAATCCCAATTCAAACGTGTTCTCGGTCGGTCCGTCGAAAGATTTTGCTTCTCCGTATTTGTAGCCGAAATTGGTGTAGCCTAAATCAATCTGATAGCCGACGGGAGCATCTTCATGTGATTCTACCCCCACTTCGGCGGCGATGGTCTGTCCCACCTGCCAGGTCTCTCTGTCCGCTTTGTCGTCGAGGGTCTGCATACTGTTTCCATAATAATTAAACCCGTCGTACCGGTATTTCGCGCCGATTTTCAGGATGGCCTTCTCAAACTCATGTTCATAATCGATACCTCCGAGATTATCATTCAGCTTGGCTTTTGCCGAACCGTCGAGATGCGTAAAGTCCACATTCCCGTTGGTGGACCGGTGCGAGAAATAGAAATTCAGCTTGTCCTTTTCCGTGCTGAGGATATGATACCCGAAATCGCCATTGATATTCTGGTGCATCCCGGCTGAAAGGTCCAGGTACCCCCGGCGGCGGTTATAATCCATCCCCGTCATGAAATTGCCCGAAGGCAAGGTCGTGATTTGCTTTTCCGGATCGGTTGGAGTCGTGAACGACGCATAATCAATCGCACGTTTGGTAACCGTCGGTTCCTTGATGGCCGGCAGGGTGTTCACCTTATTGGCATCCTGTACCGTCGGGTCGTATTCGCGTTCGAGCGTCATTTCCCGGTTCAATGTATTCTCTTCTTTGGTTTGGTCTGCTTGCGACCAGACGCTGGGCGCCATGCCGAGCATGGCTGCGGCATAAAGCAGTTTTATCGAATTCTTTTTATTCATTGCTACCTCCTTTGCTTGCGGCATCCGACGGACGGTTGCCATTCGGTTGTGAATCTTTGCTTTGGTTGATTTGAGCCAGACGGTCTTCAATCATGTTGGCGATATCATCGTCTGCCTGGTAATTGTTCTTCAAGCTGTTCAGGTAAACGCGTGCCTGTACATAATCCCCTTTCCGGATATAGATGTCGGCGTAGAGGATGAAGCCGCGGGCCAGCCAATATTGATGCGGAGTGCCATTCTTCGCAAAGTCATCCAATACTTTTTCGGCTTCCTGGTCTTCGTTCTGGTCGTAATACAACTGAGCCAAAAGATATTTGGCCTCAGCTCCATACGTGGTACGGGTATCTTGGGCCAGCACCTTCAGGTCGGCCAGTGCCTGGTTGGCTTTCTTCGAATGGAGGTATGCTTTGGCACGTACATAGCGGGCCTCGGCTGCAATCTCCGGAGAAACTTTCTGGTTTTTCAGCAGTTGGTCGGCCGCGTCGAGTGCTGTTTTCTCATCGCCGGTCTGCAGGGCGCAACGCATGATGCCGAGGTAGGCCGCCTGCTTGTTGTCCGGATTTTCCGCAATCTGGCTGAGGCGGCGGAACGATTCGAGAGCTGTCGCATACGCTTTCCGGTCATATTGGATTTCCGATGTGCGGGCAACGGCTTCTTCCATAAACTTCATGTCGCCACTGGCAATGACGATTCCGAAATACCGCTCGGCATCGTCGAAGTTCTTCTCGGCAAAGGCGATGCTTCCCAAATAGAAGTTGGCGTTTGTGCTGAATGCCCCTTTCGGATATTGCGAGAGGTAGTTTTGCATACTCTGGCGGGCTGCTGCATTGTCGCCCCGCATGAACAACTTCTCGGCAGCAATGTAGGTCAGGGAATCCTGCTCGGAAATTTCCAGATGGATATTTCCGCCCAAGGAATTGACATAATCGGCAAAGGCATTGATGTCGTTCAGGTCGATATAGACCGACTTCAGGTCTTGCAGAGCTACACGGGCTTCTTCCGTTCCCGGATATTGGCTGATTACCTGCTTGTACGCTTCGGCAGCCTTTTCCAACTGGTTCTCGTTGAAATAAATCAGACCGAGTTGGACACCGGCTTTCCGTGCCAGACTGCTCTGCGGATAACGCTCAACCAGACTTTCGAACGATTGGGCCGCGGCCTGGTTATTGTTCAGCAACACATAGGAGCGTCCTCTTTCGAAGAGGGCGTCGTCGGCATATTGCGATTCGGGGAATTCACGTAACAGCCGGTCCATTTCATGAATCTTACCCTGATAATCCTTCTGCAAGCCGAGTACGAACCCTTTCTGGTAGATGGAATAGTCGCCGGCCGAAGGCAGGAGTTGGGCGGCCTGGTTGTAGCTTTCTTCGGCAGCAGCAAACTGGCGGTTGTGGAAAAGGCAGTCCCCGATGCGGTTGTAGGCATCGGCGCATGATGCCGTTTGCTGGTCGGACACCAGACCGACGTATTGGCGGAAACGGCTCAGGGCATCTTCGTAATCCTGCTGTTTAAAGTAGCAATACCCCAGGTTATAGTGGGCTAAAGCATAGGTTTCCGAAGTGCGTTGCCGTGAGTTGTTCAGATACGTGCGGAAATCGGAGGTTGCTTGCTCATATTCCCCTTTCCGGTAGTACGATTCGCCCCGCCAGAAATAGGCATCGTTGCGGGCGTCGGTATCGTAAGCGCCCATCTGAATAGCCTGCGTGAAGTAATCGATGGCTTCATCCATCCGGATATTTGTAAAGGCCTGCGTACCGAGCTGGAACAGGATGCTTTGTTTGGCTTCCAGGATTTTGTTGCTTGGTTGCTTGATCTTTTGGATAGAGGTCAGGGCCGCTTCATAGTTCTTCGTGGTGAGGTAAGTCTCCACCAAATAGTCGTTCACCTTATCGGCATATTGCGAGTTGGGAAAGTCGTTGAGGAAATCCTCGAAGATGGATACCGATTCACCAAAGCCGGTGAAGCCCGTTTCGTGAATCAGCAACGCATAGTTATAAAGTGCAACCTCACGGATTTGCTCGTCGTAGTGTGAGGTGGCCGCCGCTTCGAACGCCATCCGCGCATTGTTCTTGTCGTTGGTCTTCAGGTAAGCTTGTCCTAAATAGAGATAGGCATTCTGCATCAGGGCGTCGTCTTCGCCGACGGTTTTCCCGAAGTTCTGGATGGCCTTCTCGTATTGTCCCTGGTTGTATGAGCAAACGCCCAACAGGTATAAATCGCCCCGTAGCGGATTAGCGGCCTCCGCCACATAGCGGGTCAGCATCCGGCTGGCGCGGTCTTCCTGTCCCAGATGGTAGTAGGAGTTTCCGAGAATCCGGTAGATTTCCGTATTGTTCGGGCTGTCCGGATAGTCTTTCAGCAGTTTCTCTCCGGCTTTTACCACCTGTTGATATTTATTTTGGATAAAATAGATTTGAGCTACGTAATAGGCTGACTGCTCCTTGAAGTCGGGACTGTTTTTCAGTTCGCCGAATTCGGTCAGCGCCTGGTTGTATTTGCCGTCGGCATAGTCGATATAGGCCACATAGTAGGCAGAAGCATCGCGATAGGTGTCGCCGATTTCCTTGATGCGGGCGAAATAAGCCCGAGCCTTGTCGCGCTTTCCGGTTTGCAGGAGGGAGTAGGCGAGACGGAAGGTATAGGTCTCCTGCTCGTCGGCCGGCAAAACGTCGATGTCGCTTTCCTGCAACCAGTAGATGGCCTTTTCATATTCCGCACGGCCGAAATGAACCGAACCGATGCGGTAACAAACCTCGTCGGTATGACGGGAATCCGGATAAACCTCCAGATAGCTCTTCAGCAATTCGTCGGCGTTGGGCCGTCCTTGTTCGTAGGCGGCGCAAACCAACAGGAAGTCTGCTTCTTGGATTAAGTCCGCGTCGGTCGCATGCTGCTTGTACGCTTCCAGCTTGTCGATGCAACCGGAGTAGTTCTGCTGGGCAAACATCGCTTTCCCTTCGTGGAAAAGCTGTTCGTCTGTCTGGAACTGGTAGGAGCGTTGCCCGTTGGCTATGTGGCACCCCAATACCAGACACAATGGAATCAGAATTTTTTTCATCACCCTTAGGATTATGTTATAAATAACGTTTGTTGTTATGACTTGCAAAGATAGGAATTTATTGTTGTCTCCTCAAACTCAAGCCCAATAATCGTCGTTGCTGCTTTTAGGATATGTGGAGAGAAAGCCGTACCTTTGCAGCACTTTAAGAAGCTGTAAATACATAAGAAGACAAGATATGACTATCGAACAGAAAATCGCCGGTGCCGTGGTGACCGGCATTAAGGAACTGTATGGGGCCGACGTGAAGCCCGAACAGGTTCAGTTGCAGAAGACCAAGAAAGAGTTTAAAGGACACCTGACGCTGGTGGTTTTCCCCTTCCTCCGTTTGTCGAAGAAATCGCCGGAACAGACTGCCCAGGAGATTGGCGACTATCTGCTGAAGAATGAGCCGGCTGTGGCTGAGTTTAATGTAATCAAAGGCTTTTTGAACCTGACGGTGGCTTGCAGTTGCTGGATTGATTTGCTGAACGAGATCCAGAGCCAGCCGCATTATGGCATCCGTCCGGTTTCAGCCGATGCACCGCTTTATATGGTGGAATATTCTTCTCCGAATACCAACAAGCCGCTTCACTTGGGGCATGTCCGCAATAACCTGTTGGGTTATAGCCTTTCCAAAATTCTGGAAGCCAATGGATATAAGGTGGTTAAGACCAATATTGTCAACGACCGCGGTATTCATATCTGCAAGTCGATGCTGGCTTGGCAGAAATGGGGCAACGGGGCTACTCCGGAATCGACGGGTAAGAAGGGCGACCATCTGATTGGCGATTTCTATGTTCTTTTCAGTAACAAGCTGAAGGAAGAGACGGCAGCACTCGAGGCTCAGGGCATGAGCAAGGAAGAAGCCGAAGCTGCTTCGCCCCTGATGCAGGAAGCCCGCGAAATGCTCCGCAAGTGGGAAGCCGGCGATCAGGAAGTCCGCGCACTCTGGAAGATGATGAACGACTGGGTATATGCCGGTTTTGACGAGACCTACAAGATGATGGGGGTATCGTTCGATAAGATCTATTACGAATCGGAAACTTATTTGGTCGGTAAGGCCAAGGTGCTGGAAGGTCTGGAGAAAGGCATCTTCTACCGCCGGGAAGATGGTTCGGTATGGGCCGACCTGCGTGGGGAAGGTCTCGATGAAAAGCTCTTGCTTCGTGCCGACGGGACTTCGGTGTATATGACCCAGGATATCGGTACGGCCAAATTGCGTTTCGACGATTATCCCATCAATAAGATGATTTATGTAGTCGGCAACGAGCAGAACTACCACTTCCAGGTGCTCTCGATTTTGCTCGACAAGTTAGGTTTCGCTTTCGGGAAAGGTCTGGTGCATTTCTCCTATGGTATGGTGGAATTGCCTGAAGGAAAGATGAAGAGCCGTGAGGGTACCGTGGTAGATGCTGACGACCTGATGGAAGAAATGATCAATACCGCCCGTGAAATCTCGCAGGAATTAGGCAAGCTCGACGGACTGACCAAGGAGGAAGCCGAAGATATTGCCCGCATGGTAGGCTTGGGTTCACTGAAGTATTTCATCCTGAAGGTGGATCCGCGTAAGAATATGACCTTCAATCCGAAAGAGTCGATCGATTTCAATGGAAATACAGGCCCGTTCATCCAATACACCTATGCCCGTATCCGTTCCGTCCTCCGCAAGGCTGCCGAACAGGGTATTGCATTGCCCGACGCCTTGCCGACGAATATCACCATTTCGGAAAAAGAAGAAGGATTGATCCAGATGCTGGCGAACTTTGCCGCTATCGTGAAGGAAGCCGGCGAAACGTATAGCCCGGCTTTGATCGCCAACTATACTTATGACCTCGTGAAGGAATACAATCAGTTCTATCATGATTTCTCCATCCTCCACGAGAGCGACGAATCTCTGAAACTCTTCCGTCTTGTCCTTTCTGCCAATGTGGCTAAGATTGTGAAAGAGGCGATGGCGCTGCTGGGGATTGAGGTGCCGGAGAGAATGTAAGGGGACGAGTTGACAAGTAAACAAGTTGACGAGTTGACAAGTAAACGAGTTGACAAGTTGACAAGTAAACAAGTTGACGAGTTGACAAAGGGACAAGTTGACGAGTTGACAAGAGAATAAAGAGGGAGCAAATGAACGAGTCTATATATCGTCCATCTGCTCCCTCTTTTATGGGGTTTACCAACAAGTCCGTATCCCCTCGTTAACCAG
>CALVFH010000092.1 GCA_944326775.1 uncultured Parabacteroides sp. | reverse complement strand
CCCTCGCCGCTGCGGGCACAAAGCCGCGCACACGGATAGCCGATCGTGGTATAGAGATGTATCAGCCCCTCCATATATTCCAGATCCTCGGCATTATAGCGGTCTATCTTGTTGAACACCAGTTTGACCGGCACACGATAGGCCTCGGCGGTAGCCAGGAAACGGTCGATGAAAAGCGTTGTCGTAATCGGATAATTGACCGTCACGATCAGCAACGCCTGGTCGAGGTTGGCTGCAATGATATGCGATTGCTTGGAAAGGTTCGAGGCACGCCGGATGATGTAATTCTTCCGGTCTTCTATCTGCGTAATAAACGCCGTTCCTTCCGGATTGAGTTCGATTTCCACCCGATCTCCCACGGCAACAGGATTGGTGGTACGTATCCCTTTCAGGCGAAAGTTCCCCTTCACCTTGCTATCGATGTCCATACCATCGTCGGTACGCACCGTGTACCAACTCCCCGTATTTTTGACGACCAGTCCTTTCATGCTTTATACCGTCATGATTTCTTTTTCCTTAGCGGCGTAGAGTTCGTCTATTTTCTTGATATACTTGTCGTGAATCTTCTGCACTTCCGCTTCGGCATCTTTGGCCACGTCTTCAGGCACACCGTCTGCCTTAACGCTCTTCTTCAAGGCATCGATTGCATCGCGGCGGGCATTGCGGACACTGATTTTTGCCGTTTCGGCTTCCTGTTTGGATTGTTTGGCCAGATTCCGGCGACGCTCTTCGGTCAGTGGCGGAATACCCAGACGGATCACCTCGCCGTTATTTTCCGGAGTAATCCCTACTTCCGAATTAAGGATTGCCTTTTCTATCTCCTTGATCAGATTCTTTTCCCACGGAGTGATGATAATCGTCTTGGCATCCGGAGTAGAGATGGAAGCCACATTGCTCAGAGGAGCCTGGCTACCATAATAAGGCACACGGATACCATCAAGGATCTTCGGGTTTGCCTTACCAGCACGGATATGTGCCAACTGTTCGTCGAGATAAGAAATTGCAAAAGTCATCTTTTCTTCTGCAGCCTTAATAGTTTGTTTCGTATCAGCCATTTGTTTATGAATTAAGTTGTAAATGATTTATGTTCGATGGGGACAAAGATAGATAGTTTTTCTTAATTATGCACCAACGTACCGATGTTCTCCCCGCTAATGACACGTTTCAGATTGCCCACCGTATCCATATCGAAAACGATGATAGGCAGGTTGTTTTCCTTACACATGCAGGTGGCTGTAAGGTCCATCACCTTCAGGTTCCGGCGGAGCACTTCGTCGTAAGTGATGTCCGAGAACTTGGTGGCCGTAGGGTCTTTCTCCGGATCCGCCGTATAAATTCCATCCACGCGCGTACCTTTCAGCATCACATCCGCTTCAATCTCAATGCCGCGCAAAGAAGAACCCGTATCGGTCGTGAAGAACGGATTGCCCGTACCGGCCGACATAATCACGACATGGCCCTGCTCCATCAGTTCGATGGCACGCCACTTGTTATAGAACTCCCCGACAGGTTCCATCCGGATAGCTGTCAGAACATTGGCTTTCACACCATGAGCCACCAAAGCCGAACTCAGGGCCAGACTGTTTATCACCGTGGCAAGCATTCCCATCTGGTCGCCTTTCACTCGGTCGAAACCTTTGGAAGCCCCACTCAAGCCGCGGAAAATATTTCCCCCGCCAATCACGATACCTATCTGGACACCCATTCCGGCAATTTCCTTGATTTGTGCGGCATATTCGTTCAGGCGAACTTCGTCGATGCCATATTGTTTGCTACCCATCAACGATTCGCCGCTTAGTTTTAATAAGATTCGTTTATATTGCGCCATAACTGAATGTATTTATTTATTGATTGCAAATATATAATAATGTATTGAGAGGATAAAACAATGTTCCCAATAAAGCACCTTGTTCTGCTTCGGAAAGATATGTTTTCCCACTTAAAAACCGTATCTTCGCTTCCCAAAAGATATAGCCTATGTTATTACCCTATCTGAAAGCCGGGCAGGTGGAAGCCGGTTGCGATGAAGCCGGACGCGGATGCCTGGCCGGTGCAGTCTATGCCGCAGCCGTTATCCTTCCCCCGGATTTCCACAACGACGAGTTGAACGACAGCAAACAACTGAGCGAAAAGAAACGCTACGCCCTCCGTCCGATCATTGAACAAGAGGCAATAGCGTGGGCCGTCGGTATCGTCACGCCCGAAGAGATCGACCAGATCAACATTCTAAAAGCCTCTTTCCTCGCCATGCACCGCGCGATTGACCAACTGAAGGTACGCCCCGAACATCTGCTAATCGACGGGAACCGGTTTACCCCGTATCCCGGAATCCCCCACACGACGGTAGTCAAAGGCGACGGGAAATACCTGAGCATCGCAGCCGCATCCATCCTGGCGAAAACCTACCGGGACGATTACATGAATCGCCTGGCCCGGGAATATCCCGTTTATGCCTGGAATGAGAACAAGGGCTACCCTACTCAGGCCCATCGCGAAGCAATACGGCAATATGGCATCAGCCCTTATCATCGGAAAACATTCAGACTTCTTCCCCAGCAATTGGAACTTTTTCCCGATTAATTTCTACTCTTCTGCCATAAACGGCAACAAATAGGGAAGTTTTCATGTTTTAAAGCAGAGAACGTTTATTTGGCTATTTAGAAAACTTCGTCTATATTTGCAAAGTCACATAGAAATGCGCAAGAGTTCCAGCCAAGTCGTTGGTTGGGATTCTTTTTTTATTGCAGAAATTAAGAATAATAACATCATAAAAACAGGAGGATTGAACTATGGCTGTTAGTTACATGACAGAAGAAGGCTATAACAAGATATTAGCCGAGATCAATTATTTGGAAACGGTAAAACGTCCCGAAATCTCTGCCCAGATAGCTGAAGCACGAGATAAAGGAGACTTGTCGGAAAACGCAGAATACGACGCAGCAAAAGAAGCCCAGGGTATCATGGAGGCCAAGCTGGCCCAACTGAAAGGACTAATTGCCAACGCACGCCTGATCGACGAATCGCGCGTACAAACCGAAGAAGTGCAAATTTTGAACAAAGTGAAAATCAAAAACACGAAGAACAACGCCGTCATGACATATACCCTCGTATCAGATTCGGAAGCCAATCTGAAAGAAGGGAAAATTGCCATCAGCACCCCGATTGCCCAAGGATTATTAGGCAAAAAGGTTGGTGACGTAGTGGAAATCAAAGTCCCCTCGGGTATTATGACGTTCGAAATCATGAATATTTCTATCTAATCATAAAGAAAGGAGCAAGATATGGCTACGATATTCAGCAAAATTGCAGCGGGCGAAATCCCCAGCCACAAAGTGGCAGAAAACGAAGAATTCTATGCCTTTTTGGATATCAACCCCGTGGCTGTAGGGCACACGCTGGTGATCCCGAAAGCAGAAGTCGATTATATTTTCGATATTGATGATGACAAATTAGGCCGCATGATGGCTTTCGCCAAACGTGTCGCCCGCGCTCAGGAAGCGGCTATTCCATGTAAACGCGTGGGTTTGGCCGTTATGGGCCTGGAGGTACCTCATGCCCATATTCATCTGATACCCATCACCAAAGAATCGGACATGTATTTTGGAGGTAAGAAGCTTACGCTTTCTCAAGAGGAACTGGCCGATATTGCCAGCCGAATCCGAAAAGAATTTAAATAAATATGATATAAATTATTCCTTGTTTCAAAAATAATCGTATCTTTGTGGACAAAGGATTAAAAAATTCATTAGTGGTTTTTACTCATAAAATCTGTTAACCTTTTACAAAAGGCTCCTCTGTGAAGAGCAGCCTTTTTTATTGCCTTAGTTCCAAAAAATTTCGTAATTTTGCCCCTCAAACTGGATTGACTCATGAGCGTAGAAATAAAAAAAGTTACATGCAAAAAAGAATTAAGACAATTCGTTAAGTTCAATCTCGAATTATACAAGAATTGTCCTTATCACGTTCCAAGTTTAACCGATGAGGAAATGATGACGCTTGACAAACAGAAAAATCCTGCATTTGAAGTATGTGAAGCCATTTTTTTCCTGGCCTATAAAAACGGAAAGATAGCCGGTCGCATCGCTGGAATTATCAACCGGAAAAGTAATGAAACTTGGCAACAGAAACGGGTACGCTTCGGATTTGTAGATTTCATTGATGATGCTGAAGTTGCCGATGCCCTTTTCAAAGCTGTAGAAGACTGGGGAAAATCGAAAGGAATGACTGAAATTCATGGCCCGCTCGGTTTTACCGACCTCGACCATGAAGGGATGCTGATTGATGGTTTTGACCAGTTGGGAACCATCGCCACAATCTATAACTATCCGTACTATCCCAAACATTTGGAACGCATGGGTTATACCAAAGACCAGGATTGGCACGAATTCAAGATATTCGTTCCCCGCGAAGGCATTCCCGAAAAGCATCAGCGCATTGGCGAAATCGTCAAGAAAAAATACGGATTGAAAATCATGAAATTCAAAAATGCGAAAAGCCTGATGCCATACGCCCAGAAGGTTTTCCAGACACTCAATGAAGCTTATGCCCCGCTCTATGGTTTTTCCCGGCTCACCCAAAAACAAATCGACTATTATATTAATATGTATATACCCATGCTTCGCTACGATTTGGTAACCCTTATTGTCCGCGAAGCCGACGACGTGGTTGTTGGATTTGGTATTTCCTTGCCTAATCTTTCGCACGCCATGCAAAAAGCCAAGGGAAAATTCTTGCCTTTCGGATGGTTCTATTTGCTAAAGGCTTTGAAAACCAAACCCAAAGTCGTAGATTTGTATTTGACCGGAGTTCTTCCCGAATATCAGAACAAGGGTGTAAACGCCTTGCTGTTCAACGACCTGATTCCTATTTACAACAAATTAGGAGTAATCTATGCCGAAAGTAATCCCGAACTGGAAACCAACAATGCCGTTCAAGCCCAATGGGATTATTTCAAACGGGAACACCACAAGACACGCCGCGCATTCATAAAAAATATTGGGGACTAAACCATGACAGATGAGATAAAAGAAAACACAGCTTCCTATAGCGATGATGATATCAAGACATTAGACTGGATGGAACACATCCGTCGCCGTCCCGGTATGTATATCGGGAAATTAGGTGACGGATCGTATGCCGATGACGGTATCTACGTCTTACTGAAAGAGGTACTCGACAATTCCATCGACGAATATATGATGGGATATGGAAAAATCATCGAAATAACCATCGAAGAGGGGACGGTTTCGGTCCGTGACCACGGCCGTGGCATTCCTTTGGGGAAAGTCGTCGATGTCTCCAGCAAGATGAATACGGGGGCAAAATACGACAGCAAAGCCTTCAAGAAATCAGTCGGCCTGAATGGGGTGGGTATCAAAGCCGTCAATGCCTTAAGCAGCTATTTCCTGATAGCCAGCTACCGCGATGGAATGTACAAACAAGTGGAATACAGCAAAGCCATCATTACCAACGAGCAGGAAATCCAGCCCTCTCAGGAGACCTCCGGAACATTGGTGCGCTTCACTCCCGACCAAGAGATTTTCCCCGAATACCATTATAAGGATGAGTTTGTCGAAAGCCTGTTGAAAAACTATGTGTTCCTAAACTCCGGACTTACGATTCTTTATAACAATAAGAAATTCTTTTCGCGGAAGGGATTGGAAGATTTGCTGAATGAGAACATGACCACGGAACCGCTCTACCCGATTATCCATCTGAAAGGCGAAGATATTGAAGTAGTCATCACCCACAGCAACCAATATGGCGAAGAATATTACTCTTTTGTCAACGGGCAATATACGACCCAGGGAGGTACTCACCTTTCCGCCTTCAAAGAAGCGATCGGGCGCGTCATTAAAGAATATTTCAACAAGAATTTCGAATATGTCGATATCCGGGCAGGCATCGTCGCTGCCATCAGCATCAAGGTAGAGGAGCCGGTCTTCGAAAGTCAGACGAAAACGAAGTTGGGCTCCAAGGATATGGGTCCGGAAGGGCCGTCGGTTTCAAAATTCATCAACGACTTCCTGAAAAAGGAACTGGACAACTACCTGCACCGGAATTTGGATACCGCCGATATCCTGCTCCATAAGATCCAGGATTCGGAAAAAGAGCGAAAGGCGATTGCCGGAGTAACCAAGCTCGCACGGGAACGCGCAAAGAAAGCCAACCTCCACAACAAGAAATTACGCGATTGCCGCATCCACCTGAACGACGGGAAAGGCGACCGCACGGAAGAGAGTTGCATTTTCATCACCGAGGGAGATTCAGCCAGCGGCTCCATCACCAAAAGCCGCGACCCGAATTTGCAGGCCGTATTCAGCCTTCGGGGAAAACCGCTGAACAGCTACGGCTTGACTAAGAAGATTGTTTATGAGAACGAAGAGTTCAACCTTTTGCAAGCGGCCCTGAACATCGAAGACGGATTGGACGGCTTGCGCTATAACAAGGTCATCATCGCAACGGATGCCGATGTCGATGGGATGCATATCCGCCTGCTCTTGATTACGTTCTTCCTGCAATTCTTCCCGGACCTAATCAAACGCAACCACGTTTATATTCTCCAGACGCCTCTGTTTCGTGTACGCAACAAGCAAAAGACGATTTATTGCTATACGGAAGAAGAACGGATTGCCGCCATCAATTCCTTGGGAAAAAATCCGGAAATCACCCGGTTCAAAGGGTTGGGAGAAATCTCGCCGGACGAATTCCGGAACTTCATCGGAAAAGACATGCGTCTTGATCCGGTGACGATGAAGAAAGAAGATGCCGTAAAGGAAATGCTCGAATTCTATATGGGTAAGAACACCATGGAAAGGCAGAACTTCATCATCGACAATCTGGTCATTGAAGAAGACCTGGTGAACGAAGAATTGAAAATGAACAATTAAAATCATGAATAACGAACAACAAGCTCCAGGCGCGACGGGCACGACTCCGCATAAAAAGCGAAAGATTCTCTTTCCCGGCTCATTCGACCCGTTCACCATCGGACACCAGTCGCTGGTAAGCCGGGGATTGGCTTTTGCCGACGAAATCCTGATTGCCATCGGCATCAACGAGCAAAAGAAAGGCTATTTCCCGGTCGAGGAACGGATAGCCGCGATTCGGGCACTCTACGAGAACGACCCGCGCGTAGAAGTCTGCACCTACGACACCCTGACGGTCGATTTGGCGCGGCAGACCGGAGCGAACATCATCCTCCGGGGAATCCGTTCGGTCATCGATTTCGAATACGAAAAGAATATTGCAGACGTAAACCGTTCGATTTCCGGTATCGAAACCATTTTCCTGCTGGCCGAACCGGAGCATGCCCATATCAGCTCGAGTGTTGTACGCGAATTACTTCATTTCGGGAAAGACGTGAAGATGTTCATTCCCCCGATTATTCAGGACAGATTACTCAATAAAAAAGACATTTAAGCTTACAATGAAACGTATTCTCCTTTTTTTCATGCTGTTCCTTTCCTTGACCGCTGGGGCGCAAGACCGGAATGCTACGCGTGAAAATGCCAAAAAACTTCAAATAGCTCTTTTTGCCATCGAAAACTTGTATGTAGATAAAACCGATGAAAGCAAGCTTGTGGAAGATGCAATTATCGGGATGCTCGACAAACTGGACCCGCATTCCACCTATACCGACCCGGAAGAGACGAAAGAGATGACCACACCCCTCGTCGGCAACTTCGACGGCATCGGCATCCAGTTCAACATGCTGACCGACACCGTTTACGTCATTCAGGTTATTCCCGGCGGGCCCTCGGAGAAAGTAGGACTGATGGCCGGCGACCGCATCGTGCAGGTGAACGACACGGTGATTGCCGGCGTCAAAATGAAAACCAGCGAAATCATGAAGCGTTTGCGCGGTCCGAAGGGCACGGAAGTGAACATCAAAGTCAAGCGGGGCAGCCAACCGGAATTGCTGAGCTTCAAAATCACGCGCGGCAAAATCCCCGTGCATAGCCTCGACGCCGCTTACATGGCGGACAAGCATACCGGCTATATCAAGCTGAACCGCTTTGCCGCGTCCTCGACGGAAGAGGTGGAAGAAGCGCTCCTTTCTCTGAAAAAAGAAGGAATGAAAAACCTGATTCTCGACTTGGAGGGCAACGGCGGCGGCTACCTGAACATCGCCATCGAACTGGCCGACGAGTTTTTAGGCAAAGGAAAACTGATTGTTTATACCGAGGGAAGCCGTCAGCGGCGCGAAGAAGCCAAAGCCACCTATCGCGGACTGTTGGAAGAAGGGCGCCTGGTCGTCCTGGTCGATGAGTCGTCGGCCAGCGCCAGCGAAATCCTCTCCGGCGCGGTGCAGGATTGGGACCGCGGCGTGATTGTCGGCCGGCGCACATTCGGAAAGGGACTGGTGCAGAAACCCATCCCCCTGCCGGACGGCTCGATGATCCGCCTGACCGTAGCCCGCTATTACACCCCGACAGGCCGTTGCATCCAGAAACCTTATGAAAACGGGAAGCTCGAAGATTACGAACACGACCTCATCAACCGCTACAACCGTGGCGAGCTGCTGAGCGCCGACAGCATCCACTTCCCCGATTCCTTGAAATACAACACGCTCGAAACGCGCCGCATCGTCTATGGCGGGGGCGGCATCATGCCCGACGTCTTCATTCCCGTCGATACGGCCCGATATACGGACTATCACCGCCGCCTCGTCGCGTCGGGACTCATCAACCGCGCCGCCATGAACTACGAAGACCGCCACCGCGAGGAATTGCAGAAAACCTATAAGAAAAAATTCAGCCGCTACAAAGAACAGTTTGAGGTGGGCGACGAAATCCTGCAAGACCTCCGCCAGCTGGCCGACAACGAGAAAATCGCCTTCGACGAAGCGCAATACACCCGTTCGCTTCCCCTCATCCGTCTGCAACTGAAAGCGCTGATTGCCCGCGACCTTTTCGAGATGAACGAGTATTTCCAGATTATCAACGAGACGAACGACAGCTATCTGGAAGCGCTCCGCATCCTCAACGATCCGGAACGCTACGAGCAGATTCTCGGCCGCGGCCCGTCGCCGGAAGACTCGAAAGACTCCTGATTAATTCCGTTTTCAGCCTATGTATTGGACTTTGTTTCTGACATTTGTAAAAATCGGGATGTTCACCATCGGGGGAGGCTATGCGATGCTGCCCCTCATCCAGCGCGAAGTGGTGGACCGGGGTTGGATGAGCAAAGAAGACTTCATCGACGTGTTTGCCGTGACCCAGTCGCTGCCGGGCATCTTCGCCGTCAACATCTCCATCTTCGTCGGCTACCGGTTGAAAAAGACCGCCGGAGCCGTCTGCTGCGCGCTGGGGACTGTCCTCCCCTCGTTTGTCATCATCCTGCTGATTGCCCTGTTCTTCACACAAGTCCGCAGCAACGAATGGGTCGAACGCGCCTTCAAAGGCCTCCGTCCGGCAGTGGTCGCCCTGATTGTCGTTCCTTGCCTGACGACGGCACGCTCCATCCATCTGACGAAAACCCAACTGCTTATCCCCGTCTCTGCCGCCCTGCTCATCTGGCTCGCCGGCCTTTCTCCGGCCTGGATTATCCTGGCGGCGATTGGCGGAGGCATTTTTTACGGAATAAAAATCAAGAAAATGTAAGCTATGATCTGGTTGCAACTTTTATACGTCTATTTAAAGATCGGCATCCTCGGTTTCGGCGGGGGCTACGCCATGCTGTCGCTTATCCAGGCCGACGTGGTCGATCGCTACGGCTGGATAACCCTCCAGGAATTTACCGACATCGTCGCCATCTCGCAGATGACGCCGGGGCCGATCGGCATCAACAGCGCGACCTACATCGGCTACACGGCGATTCACAACGCGGGATATTCGCCGGCGATGGCCATCCTCGGCTCGTGCCTGACGACCTTCGCCGTTTGCCTGCCCTCCTTCCTGCTGGTACTGGGCATCTCCTATTATTTTGTCAAATTCAAGCACAACAAGTACGTCGAGGCCGCGTTCCTGGGCCTGCGCCCCGTGACGGTCGGGCTGATTGCCGCCGCCGCCCTGCTGCTGATGAACCACGAGAATTTCATCGACTACAAAAGCATCCTCATCTTCCTGGCGGCGTTTTTCCTGACGTGGAAGTTCAAAATCCATCCGATACTGATGATTCTCCTCGCGGGACTTGCCGGAATCATTTTATACTGATTGACAAGTGTCGAAAAAGCTCCCGAAGCGTTTTCCGACTTTTCGACAAGTGTCGAAAGCTCCAAAAATCATTTTTTACGTTTTCGACAAGTGTCGAAATCGCTAAAAATCTTTTTTTGCCTTTTCGACAGGTGTCGAAATCTTCCTGCAACATTTTTGGCCTTTTCGACAAGTGACGAAAACGCCCTGCAACATTTTTTGCGTTTTCGACAAGTGGAGCCGACTCCAAAAATCATTTTTCGCGTTTTCGACA
>CALVFH010000091.1 GCA_944326775.1 uncultured Parabacteroides sp. | reverse complement strand
CGTCAAAACCCTGCCAACAGCTATTGGCAACCCATTGAGGGTCGTCAAAACCCTGCCAACAGCTATTGGCAACCCATTGAGGGTCGTCAAAACCCTGCCAACAGCTTTTGGCAACTTTTTTGAAGGAAAAAAGAGGGAAAAAATACCTTTAGACGTACCGGATAGACAACATGGTGATGTCGTCAGACTGTGAGGCACCGTTGGAAAATTGGTGCACGTCCTGGCTGACGGCTTGGATGATGTGCTGCGGATGCACGTCGTCCAGCTGGTTGCAGACGGCGAGCAGGCGGTCGTTGCCGTAGAAATGGTGATTGCCGTCCTGGGCTTCGGTCACGCCGTCGGTGTAGAGCAGCAGGCTGTCGCCCGGTTGCAGTTGGAGCGTTTTTTCGTGGTAGGGGATGTTCGGGGAAACGCCGAGGACCAGATCGCCCGTTTTGGGGAGCCAGTCCGCCTTGCCGTCGTGCTTCAGCAGGACCGGCAGGTTGTGCCCCGCGTTGCAGTAGCGCAACTGCCCGTTGTACACGTTCAGGATTCCATAGAAAGTGGTGACAAACATGTCGTTGACGCTCTCCCCGCAGAGGAGGGTGTTCGCCCGCGCCATGCAGAGGGCGGTAGAGTCTTCGGCCAGGGCGATGGCACGGATGACGGTCCGGCTGATGGCCATGAAGATGGCCGCCGGGATGCCCTTGCCCGAGACGTCGGCAATCACGAAGCCGAGGCGCTTGTCGTCGATCCGGAAAAAGTCGTAGAAATCGCCGCCCACGTACTGCGCGGCGTTCATGTGGGCGTAAAGCTCAATCTGGTCCAGCCCGAAGACGAGGAAGTTCTTGGGGAGGATGGTCTGCTGGATTTCCTCGGCGACGTGCAGGTCGGAGCGGATAGACTCCAGCTGCCTGTGCTCCTGCTGTGCCTTCTTGATGAAGTGGATTTGCTCGATGGCTTTCTCGATTGTCCGCTCCAGGTCGGAGAGGTTTATCGGCTTGGTGGTGAAGTCGAAAGCGCCTTCGTTCATGGCCGTTCGGATGTTCTCCATATCCCCGTAGGCGGAGACCATGATGCATTTCAGCGCAGGGTTGCGCATCTCGTTGATTTTGGCGAGGAGCGTCAGGCCGTCCATTTCCGGCATGTTGATGTCGCTGAGGATGATGTCGATGTCCGGCTGGGCGAGCAGCATCTGTAAAGCCTCCCGCCCATTGTGGACGTAGATGAATTGATATTCTCCTTTTCTTATTTTACGGCGGAAGTATTGAGAGAACAGGTCTTCCAGGTCCAGTTCGTCGTCAACGCTTAATATTTTGATTGGATTGGCCATACGAAAATCTCTATATTGAAGTCTGATTAATAGGTATAGTAATCGTAAAACGGGTGAATTCGCCCACGGCAGTCTCTACGTCCAGTTGCCCATGGTGTTTGCGCTCCGCAATGGTCTTGCAGATGGACAGGCCAAGGCCGGTGCCTTGTCCGATGGGCTTGGTGGTGAAGAACGGAGTGTAGAGTTTGGCCTTCACGTCGTCGGGGATGCCTGTCCCATTGTCTTCGACGCTGAGGCAAACGGATTCGCCTTTGCGCCGGAGGCTTACGGTGATGGTCGGCTTGTATTCCAGGTCCTTGGTCTGCAGTGATTTCTGGTAAACGGCATAGCAGGCATTGTTCATCAGGTTCAAGACGATCCGGCTGAAGTCCTGCGGGACGACGCTCACCAGCGGGAGACCTTCCTCGTAGTTCTCGACGATGGAAACATTGAAGTGCTTGTTGTTGGCCCGGGCTGCATGGAAGGAAAGCCAGACGTATTCTTTGGTAAGCTGGGCCAGGTTGGTCGGGATATATTCGTTCTCTTTGCCCCGCGAATAGAGGAGGATTCCCTTGATGATGCTGGAGGCGCGGTTGCCGTTGGCTTCGATTTTCTCCATGTTCTTTTTCAGATCGCCCAGGATTTCGGCAATTTCGCCACGCTGTTCCTCCTGCAGCGTTGCCTGGCATTCATCCAGAATATCTTGTAAGTCTTGCAGGAGTCGTGCCGACGAGACACTGAAATTGATGACGAAATTCAGCGGATTCTGGATCTCGTGTGCAATACCGGCGCTCAGGAGGCCCAAAGAGGCCATTTTCTCCTGCTGGCTGAGTTGTTTTTTCAGATTGTCAATTTCTGTTTGCGGGTCATTCATGATGCCTTGTCTTTTAAAGTGACTGGAATGTTGATGATAAACTCTGTTGACTTGTCTTTTTCGCTTTTGACGATGATGGAACCTTTATGATTCAGAATCATCTCCCGGCAAAGGTATAAACCGACCCCTGCTGCCTCGGAGGTGGGCTTGGTGGTGAAGAACGGTTCGAAAATCTTGTTTTTGATTTGGTCTTCAATGCCAATCCCGTTGTCGAAGATAGAAATGGTAGCCGTGTGATTCATCTCTTCTTTTACCGTGATGCGGATAACCGGGTCAAACGGTTCCTTCAGCAATTTTCTTGACAGGGCATAGAGACTGTTCTTTAAGAGATTGAAGATAACCCGGTTCATTTGTTCGATATAGACTTCCGCCATGACGGGCTGTTGGGGAATATCCAAGTCGATAGGAATGCGGAGCGTTGTGAGCTCTTGTTGAAATTGCTTGGTGAAGTTCCTGACGGCAACCTGGCACAGATTGACCAGATCGATGCGGGAGATATCCCCGTTCCGGTCCTTCAGCATTTCTTCCATAGCTTTGACGATACGCATGGTGTTGTCTCCGTGTTGGGCAATTTTGCTGAGATTGTTTTCCAGCATATGCAGGATGTCCATGCTGTCTTCAAACTGTTCCGCAGGCAGGACCGCTTTTGCATCCTCTAGGTTCTTCCTCAAATCATTGACTAGTTCGGTAGATAATCCCGCGAAGTTGTTGATGTAGTTGATCGGATTTAAGATGCGGTCCACCAGCCCTTGCGTCAGTTGTCCTACGGTAGCCAGGCGTTCTTTCTGTACCAATTCGTTTTGGGCTTTTTCCAAGGCATCCAAAGCATTGGATAATTCTTTCGACTCTTTCAAAATCTGATCCCGTTGGATGCGCAGTTCGATTGTGCGTTCTTCGACGATTTTGGCCAGGTATTCTTTTTGTTTCAGCTGTTTCTTGTAATACTTCTTCAGGCCGTAAAGCGTGATTAGCAGGATGAACAACAGTCCTTGAATGGTGTCGTTCCAGTCAAAATAGAGAAAAAGGATGACGAGAATCCAGCATCCTACGATGGAGTTTTCTATCAGCCAGATTTTCTTTTTTAATGCAGTAATATCTTTGATGTCGAAGTCGGCCATTAGCTTAAATCTTTTATCATGGTGAAGATGTTCTTTTCCGACGAGCGTTCGTAATATACTTCATTCATCAATTGCTTGACCAGGAAGATACCTAATCCGCCGATAGGCCGGTCTTCCAATGATAAGGAAAGATCCGGGTCTTTCTTTTCTAACGGATTGAATGGAATGCCCGAGTCGGTTACAGTAATTTTCAGCCGTTTCCCCTGGCATTCCATTTCAATCTGAATGGTTTGGTTTTTCTGCTCACCGTATGCATACAAGATGATGTTGGTCACCAGTTCTTCGATGGCCAGCTTTACTTGCGCTACTGTTTGTTTATTGGCAATGCAGGGCGCGACATGCTGGTCGATAAAATCGTATAGTCTGGCGAGTTCGCTCAGTTCATTCTTGATGTATAACGTGTGGCACATGGCGTTATTCAATGTTTAAAATAGAAGAAAAACCTGTTAGATTGAATATATCGCGGATTTCTTGCTTCGTATGGATTAAGCGGAAAATGCCTTTGTGTGCAGCCATTGATTTTTGAATGATGAGCAATAAACGCAGGCCGGCACTGCTGATATAATCCAGTTCGGCGCAATCCAAGATAATTTCTTTTACGTTGCTTTCCAGGATAGGAGAGATTTCCTTTTCGGCATCAGCTGAAGTCAGTGTGTCCAACTGTCCTTTCAAAGTAATAGTTGTAGTTTCTCCTTTTTGAATGTTAATTTCCATGTCTGTAATTTTTTATTGTTTGTTTCAAGATTACTTCTTTCTATGTCTGCTGAAGAGTCGGGCTATTTCTCCAACCCAAAGCACGATTGACGATGAAGCGATGATGATAAGCCAGTCTTTGGCAGGAAGCGGTGTGACGTTGAACATCTCTCCGCCGAATGTGACGATAATGATTTGGCCCACTAAAATAATGACGGCTACAAGTAAGAAACTTTTGCTGTCTTTCAGGTTGGCAAATGCAGAACGTCCTTCCATAAAGGCTTTCGCATTGAACATGTTCCAGAATTGCAACATCACAAAGAAGCTGAAGAACCAGGACAAGTCGTGCGGTGTTAATCCGGTATTTGCATGGAAATGGAGGAGTAAACCCATCAGGATGATGACGAAAGCGATGCCCACTCCGAAGATATTATAAGTCATCGGACGGGTGATGATGAAGTCTCCGTTTGGTCCGCTCTTACGTGGTTTGTCGTTCATTACCCGCTCATTGGGCGGAAGTGAGGCCAATGCTCCGGCAGCAAAAGTATCCATA
This sequence comes from uncultured Parabacteroides sp., assembly GCA_944326775.1. GTDB lineage: Bacteria > Bacteroidota > Bacteroidia > Bacteroidales > Tannerellaceae > Parabacteroides. The sequence goes on along the minus strand of CALVFH010000091.1, from coordinate 5,935 downwards.
ATTAAATTTACCCACAGCATCTGAGTGATGGTTAAGGGGGATTCCGTACCGATTAAGGAACCCAGCAACACAATCAGACAAGCGGCTACATTGATTGTCAACTGGAACAGTAGGAATTTTTGGATATTTCGGTAGAGTGAACGTCCCCACATTACGGCTCGCGTGATGCTGCTGAACGAGTTGTCTATAATGGTAATATCGCTGGCTTCTTTGGCTACGGAAGTACCGTCGCCCATCGAAAGTCCCACTTGTGCAGCTTTCAGTGCCGGGGCATCATTCGTCCCGTCTCCTGTCACGGCAACTACGGCTCCTTTCTTTTGCAAAAGTTGTACGAGGCGCTGTTTGTCGGTCGGTCGCGCACGGCACATGATTTTTAAATCCAGTACGCGGTCTAATGCTTCTTCGTCTGTCAAGGCTTCGAAACCTGGGCCGGTGATGATGTTGTGGTCGGTATCCTTGTCGGTCCAAGTACCAATCTGGCGACCGATTTCTTTCGCAGTTCCCGGAGTATCGCCGGTTACAATCTTCACATCAATGCCTGCATGGAGACAACTTTGTACGGCTGCGGGAACATCGGCACGCACGGGGTCGGAGATAGCGACGATACCTAAATAAATCAAATCTACACCGTCTAAACGTCCGTCTTTATAGGGGGCATCGCTCATACCTTCATCCAGAATCTGGTAAGCAAAACCTAACGTACGTTTGGCTTGGTTCTGATATGCTAAAAGTTGCTGTTCGATTTCAGCCCGGCATTCTTCTGACGGTTTCATACCTTCGGGGGTAGCTACACGGCTGCTGTTGGCTAGTACAATTTCGGGAGCACCTTTTACATAAAGAACTTTCTTGCCGATAAGGGGAGAATTAACCACCGTGGCCATATATTTCCGTTCGGTTGAGAACGTAAGCTGGCTTATGATGGGAGCAGCCTCGCGCAACTTCAAGTAATCTTCGCCCTGACTGTTAAGCCAGAGAAGCAGTGCTGCTTCGGTAGGATTGCCCAAGGTCTTTATTTTTCCGTCAGTTTCTTCCAGATAGGCCGTAGAGTTAACCGATATGCCTTCCTTAATCAAGTTGCTCAGTTCGTCGTTGCCTAATTTCTGTTCCGGCAGATTATAAAAACGAGTCTCATAAACCTGCATCTGATTTTGTGTCAGGGTGCCGGTCTTGTCGGTGCAGATGACGGTCGTTGCCCCCATCGTCTCGCAGGCATGCATCTTTCGTACCAGGTTGTTGGTCTTTAGCATTCGATTCATGCTCAGGGCAAGACTTAAGGTAACGCTCATCGGAAGTCCTTCAGGTACAGAAACGACAATCAGGGTTACGGCAACCATAAAGTAATTCAACAGATGAGAGATGAACTCCATGGTCGGCATGGGATTGCTGAAAAAAATCAGCTTGGCCGTAAGCGCAATGAACGTAATGCTCGCGATGGCATATCCCGCTTTGCTAATGACGTTGGCCAGCCCTTTTAATTGTATTTGCAGGGGAGTTTCTACGCCGTTGTCTATTTGTGAACCTTCATATACTTTTCCGTAGCCGGTAGCGTCACCTACTTTTTCTACTTCCATGATGCCGTGGCCATCTACGACCGTCGTCCCGCGCATGACGATGTTCGAGGGATAGGTCGCATCGGCATCAAACTCAGCTTCGTTAGTCGTTTTGCCAATGACGGGTTCTCCGGTAAGTGTCGATTCGTTTACTTGAAGGGATACGGCCTCGAGCAAGTGTCCGTCGGCAGGAATTTCCTCTCCGGTGGCCAGGACGACGATGTCGCCTACGACCACATCCTTACGCGGAACTTCCTGGATATGTCCGTCGCGGATGACCTTTACCAGGATATCATCGTTGACGGTATTCAGCACTTCAAATGCTTTATTCGCCTTTACTTCGAAGACAAAGCCTACACAGCTTGCCAGCAGGATGGCAAAAAGAATGCCGACAGGCTCTAAAAAGGCTGTTAACCCTTGAGCTTCAGGTCCCCAACAATGGACACCTGCTATAATCATCGACAGAACCCAAGCTACCAGCAGGATACGGATAATCGGGTCGTCAAATTTTTCAAGGAATTGTTTCCATAAGGAAGTCTTTTCAGGCGGAGTCAATACATTTTCTCCATGCAATTTTCTACTCTCTTCTACTTGTTGTGAGGTTAAGCCTTGCAACTGTTTCTTTTCCATTTTATTTATATGATTGTTTTTATGGTCACAAATTACGCAAAGTTCCATGAGAAATACAAATCAGTGGCAGAGAAATGCACGCTTATTCATGTTTCTTTAGTTGGAAACTTTTATTTACACAGGATGGCAGTTCGTTTGGATAGTGTGTAACATAAACTAATGTCTTACCCGGACGGGCGCAAAATTGCTCGATGACGGCTGCCGCTAAACGCTTGTTGCGGGCGTCGAGGCCGTGCAGAGGTTCGTCGAGAATAATCAGGTCGGGGTCTTTCACGAAGGCTCGTGCAAGCAAGGCCAGCCGCTGCTCTCCGGAAGAAAGGGTGAGAAATGGACGGTCTTTCAGTTTGTCGATGCCGAACACGTTCATCCAGCGCAAGGCTCCGGCTTCTTGCTCCGCATTGCACTTCCGGTATAAGCCTACCGAGTCGAAATAACCTGAACCGACGATGTGCAGCGTCGGGACATTTTCCATATAATAAAGGTGCATTTCGGGCGAAACATAGCCGATGCGCTTCTTGATATCCCAGATGCTTTCGCCCGTCCCTCGTCTGCGGTCGAAAAGATAGAGCGTGTTGGCATACGACTGCGGATTGTCTGCATAAATCAGACTGAGCAAAGTCGATTTCCCGGCTCCATTCGGACCGGATAAGGCCCATTTCTCCCCATTGAGCACTTCCCAGTCGAGGTCTTTCAGGATGGTCCGCTTGCCGTAGCGGATGGAGACGTGCTCCATTCGGAACGTTACCCGGTGCTGCGAGGGTTGCCTTTCCTCTTCCGGCAGGGGAAGTTGCAGTTTGGCGGTATCTACGGTCGGAAAAAGACTTTCGAGAAGCGGACGGTCTGCCAGGAAGGTTTCGCGCGTCATGGGGGAAAGCAGTTCCCGGTCTTTTACCGGCTGGATATGGGTGATCATCGCCGGAATATCGTTCGGATTGCAAAGGAGCAGTACGACTTGCACGCCGTGGAGCGAAGTCAGCTGCTGTAACATTTCGACCAGCAATGTGCGGGAAGGAGCATCCAATCCGATGAACGGATTGTCGAGAATCAAAATCTGTGGGCGGCTCAGCAGCGTGCGTACAATCAGGAATTTGCGCAATTCGCCGCTGGAAAGGTAAATGAGCTTTTTCGGCAGCAGGTCTCCGATGCCGAAGACCGCGAGAATTTCTGTCAGATTTTCCGAACCCAGATAATCTTTTAACGTTTCCTCTACCGTGGGAATATCCTCTGCTTCAGTCGCGTGCCAACGCTGTTGATAGTAGGAGTTGCGGCAATCCGCCAAAGAATAAATATCCTTGAATGCAATGCTTTTGACCAAGTCGCTGGTCTTGCCCTCGGAGGCAAAGACTACTTTCCCTTCTTTGAACGCATATTTTTTTTGAAGAATGTCTGCCAGCAGCGTTTTTCCTGCTCCGTTCGGGCCGACGACTGCCCATTGCTCCCCTTCCCGGATTGTCCAGGAGACGGGTTGGGCAAAGCGTAAATCCGGCAGACGGGGGACGATGCCTTCAAGCCGGACAATTTCTTTCTGTTCAGAACACATGGTTTACTTTTTTCTAACAATGGATAGGCCTTGCCCTAATCAGTTTATTTTCGTTCCTCCGGCTTTGCCCAGTTCGGATGCTTTGGTGATAATCACCTCTTTTACGCCGGCATCAATCGCCTGGAAAGCGTTTTCCAATTTGGGAATCATCCCGCCCTGAATGATGCCTTCTTGAGTCAGTTGTGTGAAAGCCGCACGGTCTAACCAGGGGATGACGCTTTCCTCATCATTCTCGTCCCGCAAAACGCCTTTCTTTTCAAAACAGAAGACCAGGGTAACGTCGAAATAGCGGGCGAGGGCCTTGGCAGCTTCACCGGCAATCGTATCGGCATTGGTATTCAGCAGATGGCCTTGTTTGTCGTGCGTCAGTGGGGCCAGGACCGGAACAATCCCTTGGCGGATCAGCATGGCCAGGGTGTCGGCCTGTACCTCTTTTACGTCGCCTACGAAACCGTAATCAACGTCGCCTACCGGACGCTTGTCGGAACGCATGATATTCATGTCGGCCCCCGTCAGTCCCAGTGCGTTTACGCCTAAAGCCTGCAAGCCGGCTACAATATTCTTATTGACCAGGCCCCCATAGACCATCGTAACGACCCGGAGCATATCTTCGTCCGTAATTCGCCTGCCGTTGACCATCCGGCTTTCAATCCCTAACTGGGCAGCTACTTTGGTTGCCGACCGGCCGCCGCCATGAACCAATATCTTAAAACCCTCTATCGAAGTAAAGTCGCGAAGCAGTAGGGCCAATGTATCAGGCTCTTCTACAATCTTTCCGCCCACTTTTACCAAAGTTAATTTCTCCATAAACAAAACTTTTTGAATTTTTTCGGCGTCAAAGTTACGAAAAAAGAAATAAAAGGCTATCTTTGCACTCGCAATGCGGCAGTAGCTCAGTTGGTAGAGCATTAGCTTCCCAAGCTAAGGGTCGCGGGTTCGAGTCCCGTTTGCCGCTCATTTTGAAGAAAGCAGCTGCATTAGTAGCTGCTTTTTTTGTATCTCATCTGTTTTTGCATTTCTTCATTTTATGGGAGGTATAGAAATAATTCTATAAACAAGCAAACGAAATTAATAAATTTTATCAGAACTATGTTTTTTGTAGAATATGCTTGATTATAAATTAGGATATGGATAATTTTGCGAATCGTCTAATTATCTAATATATAAAATATGAAGAAGTTTTTGTGGTTGTCTTTGTTTTTTTAATCTCGTTCTTAATATTCTCCCAAGAGAATAAAAGTATAGAAAAAAATAAAAATAGATGCGGAGAAATGGTTTAGGGAAGTTTATGTGGAGCAATACTTTAACGACCCATATTCATATAGACTAATGGGAATAAAAGCCATCCCTATTTCATTCAAAAAGATGCTTGAAAAAAATTTAGAGACTGTCCAAAAAGACATATCTAATTGTGATTTAGCTGTATCAGATCGAAATAAAGCTGCTTATGATGATTGTATGAGGCGATATGAAGAACATAAAAAAGAAGCAGAGATAGAACAAGAATATATAAATAGAGGCAAAGATGTAGAATATCATAAAAAACGAAAATCTATACTTATAGAATATGGGGCTAAATACTTAGAGATAGCTAAAAAGATAGAACTATACCTTTTGGCTGTTGAGGAGAAATGGGAAATAATACCCGTACTAAAAGAATTATCAGAAGAAGAAGCTAACAAATTAGCGTATTATGATATACGTCTTGATTGTTATTCAAAGAATTCATTAGGTAATGAAGTTTTAGGAAGATTTTCCTTTCCTTTTACTGAAGACGGAATTTTCGGAGGGAAAAATGATGTAAGTAAAGTTATTCAACTTAATAAATAATATTTATAATAAATAGAATAATAATTCCAATAATTATATTTTAATAGCAAAATAAAGATGTACAAATGCGTTATCTTTTTTACACTAATAACAATAACAATTTCTTGTAAATCAAAAAATTCAAAAATAGAGACATATTCATATTCTCATGAAAGAGATTCTATTAAAATTGCTATTAACGCAAAAAGGGATAGTATTAAAGAAATTGAAGGGCTAAAGGTTATAGGAGGATTATATTGGGGAATGTCATACAATGATTTTATCCCAGCCTTTGATAGTCTTTCGCAAAATCATAAAGATATTGGGACTCACTACTGTCCAATAAAAGTTAGCTAATCAGTCTTTGAAATTATTGAAATACAGTCTTTTAAGCAGTCCTTTAGAA
>CALVFH010000090.1 GCA_944326775.1 uncultured Parabacteroides sp. | reverse complement strand
CGTATTCTAACCTCCGACGGCCCTCCCGGACCAGAATACGCTCGTATTCTAACCTCCGACGGCCTTCGGCGACCAGAATACGCTCGTATTCTACTCTCTGAAGCCCTTCGGAGACCTCCATACGCTCGTATTCTGCTCTCCGAAGCCCTTCGGCGACCTCCATACGCTCGTATTCTGTTCTCCGAAGCCCTTCGGAGACTTCCATACGCTCGTATTCTACTCTCCGAAGCCCTTCGGCGACCTCCGTACGCTCGTATTCTGCTCTCCGAAGCCCTTCGGAGACCTCCATACCGCGATATTTGCCCTCCGAAGCCCTCCGGCACCTTCCGTACCGCGATATTTAGGGCGGAAATGCCATTGCCGGAAACGCCAAAGCCATTTTTATTCCGTATCTTTGCCGCCGGAAAATAAAAAACTATGTCAGCTAAATCGATTATTGCTACCTTCATAGCGCTGATTTGCCTTTCCCAGGCAGGCACGGCGCAAAACAAGAAGTTCACCTATAAGTTTTATGGGCAAATCCGCGGAGAACTGTTCTATAACTCGCGAGCCAACGGGGAAATCGTCGATGGCCTCTTCCACCTCTACCCGTTGGACCATGAATACGACGCCGACGGCAAGGACCTGAACGCGCGGCCCGACGGAAACTTCTACGTGTTCTACACACGCCTGGGGCTGGATATGACCGGCCCGAACCTGGGGAAAATACGGACGTCGGCCAAGCTGGAGATTGATTTCCGAGGCTCGGGAACGTCGTTCTCGGTGCCCCGTATCCGCCACGCCTATGCCCAACTGGATTGGGAGCACTCGGCGCTGCTGATTGGGCAGACCTGGCACCCGCTTTTCGGCGACGTGCATCCGCAGATGCTCAACCTCTCGACGGGGGCGCCCTTCAACGCCTTTAGCCGCAGCCCGCAGCTTCGTTACCGATTCGAAAAAGGGCGTGTGATGCTCACGGGCGCCGCGGTCTGGCAGTCGCAATACCTCACGATGGGTCCCAACGGGAAGAGCAACGAGTATATCAAGCACAGTTGCGTCCCGGAATTCTATATTTCAGCCGACTACAAGCACGGCGGATGGATCGCGGGGGCGGGGGCGGAGCTGCTCTCGATTGTCCCGCGCACCCAAAGCGAGATGGGCGACGACGTATTCAAAGTGAGCGAGCGCGTAACCTCTCTGAGCTTCGAAGCCCATGCGCAGTATGCCGCCGACGACTGGTTTGTGGCTGCCAAGAGCACGCTGGGTTCCAACCTCTCGCATCTTTGCATGCTGGGAGGCTTCGGGGTGACCGGCCGCGATGCCCGGACGGGCGAACAGGACTATACGCCGTTCCGCCACAGCATGACGTGGCTTAATGTCGTGCACGGGAAGAAATGGAAACAGGGATTGTTCGTCGGCTACCTGAAGAATCTGGGTGCCGGAAAGGAGATTATCGACCAATATGGCGTGGGGCTCGACGTCGGACAGCTGTTGACGGCCAACGTGCAGGTGTCGTATGAGCTGCCACACTGGAAGTTTGGCGTGGAATATTCGCCTTCGACCGGCTGGTTCGGTTCGGCAGACGAGCGCGGGCGTATCGAGGATACCCATACGGTAACGAACCACCGCATTCTCTGGGTGATGCTTTACAGATTCTGATGGCGATGAAGCGGAATGTCTTTTTGATGGCGGCAATCTGCCTGGGCATGGGGTTGCAGGGCAACCGGATGGCGGCTCAGCAGATGGCAGACACGCTGTTCCTCTACCATGAGCAGACGAGGATGGAGAAGTTCCGTTCGCGGCCTTTCTACCAGATAACCAAGAGCGCGATCCCGCTGTTTGCCGCCAGCGCCCTGGCCCTGACGGTCGATCACCGCATCAAGGAGACGCGCGACTTCTACCTTTCCGATTTTGGCACGACGTTCGACAGCTATTTGCAGTTCGTCCCCGCCGTGACGATGCTGGGGATGAAGCTCGGCGGCGTGAAAGGGCGGAGCACCTGGGCGGAGATGATTACCGCCGATGCCATCTCGATTGCGACGGTGGCGGCGCTGGTGAACGGCATCAAATATACGGTGAAGCGCGGGCGGCCGGACAACTCCCGGCGGACGTCGTTCCCTTCCGGGCATACGGCGAATGCTTTCCTCATTGCGACGATGATGTATAAGGAGTATGGCAAGCTGAGCCCGTGGGTGGGAATCGGCTCGTACGCCTCGGCATCGACCGTCGCCGTGATGCGGATGCTGAACAACCGGCATTGGATGTCCGACGTTCTTTTCGGAGCCGGCATCGGCATCCTGTCAACCGAGTTGGGTTATTATCTCTCCGACCTTATTTTCAAGAAAAAGAAGAACGCGTATTTCTCCAATCGCTCGATTGACTATACCGAGGTGCCGTCGTTCCTGGAATATTCCATTGGGTATAGCTGCCTTTTCCCTCAGTTGTATTATTCATCGGCAGGGCGGAACCTCCACGCCTACGGGGGACTTAGCGCATCGCTTTCGGGAGCCCACTATTTCCCTTCGGGATGGGGCGTAGGAGGGACGGCGACATTTCTCTCCGCGAAGTTGAGCAACCAAGGCGGGACACTGGGGAGCACGGCCTTTCTGGCGGGTCCGGAATATTCGGTGTGCATCTGCCCGCGCTTTTTCTGGAATGCCAGCCTGCATTTGGGAGGCGGCAGCCTGCTGCTGGACCAGGACGTAAAGAAGAACGGGTTTGTCGGGCGCGTCGGGGCGTCGCTGCTCGGGCAATTGTCTCCTACCATGGGACTTCGCTTGTTTGCCAATTACACTTATACGACCCTCTCGGGCGAACCGGTGTATAAAGATTTGACTTATCTCAGTGTAGGAATAGCTGCCTGCGCGTTGTTTTGATGATAAAAATCCATACATTTGTGAAACGAATGGCGCGAAAAGCCATTTTTATATGGATAAATCTCTTAAAGTAATGGATAAAGATACGATTCAATCTATCCTCGACCGGGAAGCTGAGGCCGTCCGCCGTATTCCTATCACCGTGGAGTATGAACGGGCTGTCGATTTAATTGTCCACCATGTCCACGAACGGGGCGGAAAGCTCATCACCAGTGGCATGGGAAAAGCCGGACAGATTGCGATGAATATCGCGACGACCTTCAGTTCGACGGGCACACCCGCTTTCTTCCTGCATCCCAGCGAGGCGCAGCATGGCGACTTAGGCATCATCCAGAAGAACGACTTGATTCTGCTGATTTCCAATTCCGGGAAAACCCGTGAGCTGGAAGAGCTGGTGCCCTTGGCCAAGGGGCTGGTGCCGGAGATACCGTTTATTTTGATTACCGGCAATCCGGAGAGCGATTTGGCCCGGATGGCGGATGTCTGTCTTTCCACCGGCTCGCCTGCGGAGGTATGTCCGTTGGGGTTGACACCTACGACATCCACTACCGTCATGACGGTGATTGGCGATATTCTGGTGGTCACCACCATGAGGAGAATAGGTTTTACCAACAAGGATTATGCAAAAAGACATCACGGCGGTTATCTGGGTGATAAAAGCCGGAAACAGAGTGAAGGAGAAAGACGATGAGAAAAGTTATTGGAGTCGGGGAAACAATCCTCGATATTATTTTTAAAAATGACCAGCCGCACGCCGCTGTCCCAGGAGGTTCGGTGTTCAATGGCCTGACTTCATTGGGACGTTTGGGTGTCCCTGTCCTTTTTATCAGCGAAACAGGCAATGACCATGTCGGGGACATGATTCGCCATTTTATGGAAGCCAATCATATATCTACGGAGTTTGTCGATAAATTTCCTGATGGGAAAAGTCCGATCTCGCTGGCGTTTCTTGACGAGCACAACAATGCGAATTATGCCTTCTACAAGAATTATCCGAAGCAACGCCTTGAGGTGCCGCTTCCGCCGATTGAGGAAGATGATATTTTTGTGTTTGGCTCGTATTATGCGCTCAATCCGGCTTTGCGTCCGCGTATTGTAGAGTTCCTGCAATATGCCCGTGAGCGTGGCGCAATCATTTATTACGATCCCAACTTCCGCAATGCCCATGCCAATGAGGCTATTCATGTCCGTCCATCTGTTCTGGAGAATCTGGATTTCGCTGATATTGTCCGCGGATCGGAGGAAGATTTCTTCAACCTCTTTGGGAAGAACGATATGAAGCAGGTTTATACAGAGCACATCCGTTTTTACAGCGATGTATTCCTGACCACTCATGGCCGTGACGGTGTGTGGTTGCATACTTCAAGTTTTAATACTCATTTTGATGTGCCCGAGATTACACCGGTAAGTACGATTGGTGCGGGTGATAATTTCAATGCGGGGATTATCTATGGTTTGTTGAAATACCAGGTTCGGCGGAGAGATTTGCCTTCGTTGACACGTGACGATTGGGAGCGTATCGTCCGCTGCGGCATCGATCTGGCCTCAGAAGTCTGTCAGAGCTATGATAATTACATTTCAACGGATTTCGCAAAAGCGTATGTATAAAATAATGCAGCGGTCCCTTTCCGCCGAAAGGTAACTGCTGCATTCTAAAGTTAGGAATAAAGTTCTGGTACCGCAAAACTATATTCCTGATGTTACGAAACGGTAACATTTAAATGACAAAATCACTTCTTTAGCAATTTTATGGCAAAACCACCGCCTGAGGCTAAGTGAATTGGCAAACGGGTCGTGCGGTTTACCTCGATGGTCTCTGTTGCGTAGTCTTCTGCCTGCTTGTCGGCGTTGATGCCGTCGCGGAAAATCGTTGCCGTATAGTGCTCACCTTCTCCCAAGAAAGAAAAGTCGATGGTCAAGTCGCGGGCATCCCAGTTGGTCAGGCCGCCGACATACCAGTTTCCGGAATTTAAGCGGGCGGTTACGATATATTCGCCTAATTTCCCGTCGAGAATACGAGTGTCTTCCACTTCCGTTGGAAGCGAAGCTATGAAATCGAGGCATTCCGGTTCAGCCTTGTAGTTTGTCGGGGCATCGCACAGCATCGTGAATGGTGAATCGAGTACAATATAAGTGGCTATCTGGTGGCAGCGAGTGCCCATGCTCATCGGACGATAATACATGGGTTTGAAGTCGCGTTTTGTGGCGTTGCGCATGGCACCTGGCGTATAATCCACGTAACCGCACATCATGCGGATAAAAGGAAACGTCACGTCGTAGAGCGGCATGTCTTTTTTCGGGTCGGTCCATTTTACTTCCTCCATGCCGAAGACACTTTCATAATTGATAATGTTCGGGTAGGTGCGGTTCATGCCTGTAGGCTTGTAAATACCGTGATAGTCGAGCAGCAAATGATATTGGGCCGCTTTCTCAGCGATGCGATAGGCCATCTCTACCGCGGTCTGGTCGTCGCGATCCAGAAAATCGACCTTAAATCCTTTGATTCCCATTTCCGAATATTTCTTGCAAGCCTCCTCTAATTGTTCGTCAAGCACGTTAAAGACCGTCCACAATACAATATCCACTTTTTGGCTTTGGGCATATTTTACCAGTTCCGGCAAGTTGATTTCCGGAACAGGAGTAAGCATATCTCCGCTCTTCGGATTATACCATCCTTCATCCATAACGATATATTCCAGTCCGTTTTCAGCTGCAAAGTCGATATAATATTTGTAGGTATCCATATTGAGACCTGTAGAGAACGGAACTCCTTTCAGGTTCGACGCATTCCACCATTCCCAAGCCACCTTGCCCGGTTTTACCCACGAATAATCGCCGATGCGGTTCGGGGAAGCCAATGCATAGACCAAATTGTTTACCGGCATCTCCCGATCGTTGTCTGTGATAGCCAGCACGCGCCACGGATAGTTCCGTTTGCCAGCCGTACGGGCGATGTAATCTTCCGTAGAAGTAACCATCATCTGGCACCGTCCCGGATGGATGGTTGTCGTTTTGGGATATTTGGCGAAGAATCCTTTCAACGCATTTCCTTCAGGCTCGACAAACATGCCGGGATAAGCTTCCAGGTCCGATTCCATCAGCGTCACCTTTGCCACTCCGCAATCTACTGTAGCCGGTAAGAACACCAGTTGTTTCCGGGCTTCAGAGAGCTTGCTTACCGTGTAGGTGTTCTGGTAGGCCATGGCTTCGGGTTTCTTTTCATTCGTTGTATAGGGAAGATAGGCGGTGAAATCTCCGGCAAAGTTGAATTCCGCGGTTTCCCCTTGGATGGTCAGGCTGTCTTTCGTGTTTGTATAAAGGCGGTAGGCAATTCCATCGTCGTAAGCCCGGAACTGGACTCCCCACCCGCCTTTCAGCTTCAAATCCATTTCGTTGGCCACGTCTTGGAACGAAGAAAAGCGATAGAAAGGCGAGACGATTTCCTGATTGATTTCGCGTTCTTTCTTCGAAGCCCGCTCCGAGGAGAATTCCTTTCCGTCGGCCTCCAGTCCGATGCGGCTGTCCTGTAAGATCGGCGTGTCTCCGAATGAAACCGAGTACGTCAGGTCTTTGTTCCCAGTCGTAACTTCTACTTTTATCTGCTTGTCGGGCGAAAACAAGGTATAGACTTTTCCCGCCGCCCAGCCGGGGATCGTGGCGCAGGCTAAGAACAGTGCGCCCAGTTTCCAGGTGTTTTTCATCATATCGTTGATTTTTAAATGTTGGACAAAAGTAATATAAATCGTTACAACCCGCTATTATATTTAGGAAAAAACACCTGTTCGCAGATTTCTTTTTTATGTCTTTTATTTGACGATTGTCAAATTCTTTGCTATGAAAAGGAGAAAAGAGTATGTTATAAAACATATTTTCGCCATCGGATATACCTTTGCGACCCGATTAGAAATTCGAAAAGCAAATAGAACAAGCAGAAAGATGTTAGCGCAAGTTTTTTACATTCTCTTCTTTTATTTCGTAGGGGAGTTCGTCAGTTTCCTGATTCACGGGTTCATTCCCGGAAGCGTGATTGGTATGTTGCTGTTGTTTGTGTCTCTGGCGTTTAGGTGGGTTAAGCCGGAGAAGGTGGATAAGCTGTCGAAACTCCTGACCGACAACATGGGGCTGTTCTTCCTGCCTGCCGGCGTCGGGCTGATGACCTCTTTCGGGGTAATCTCGCAGTACTGGCCGTTCCTCCTGATTGCGTCGGTAATCAGTACCGTGCTGGTCATCGCGTCAGTGGCTTTGTTGCAGCAAAAGATGGGAAAGGAGCTGCCGCATGAATAATCTCCTGCATTCCGAGGTCTTTGCCTTGACGCTGGTCGTGGGGACTTATCTGGCGTCGCTCTTCCTCTATCGGAAAACCCAGTTGAAAGTCCTGCATCCGCTGTTGGTCTCCGTGCTGGTGATCATTGCCGTTCTGGAATTGTTAGGCATCGACTACGAAACCTTCCGTGCCGGCAGTCATCTGGTCCATTTCATGCTGGGCCCTTCGGTTGTGGCCTTGGGATATGTCTTGTTTGAGCAGATGAAGTACCTGAAGGGGAATGTGATTTCCATCCTCACGTCGGTCTTCGTGGGAGCCACGGTCGGGATTGTCAGCGTCATCATCATCGGGCGGCTGATGGGAGCCGACCAGGCCTTGATTGCCACCCTCCAGCCGAAATCGGTCACGACGCCTATCGCCATGGGCATCGCCGAGAAGAATGGCGGCATCCCGTCGCTCACCGCCGTGATTGTCGTCGCCGTCGGCATCTTCGGCAGCATCGTCGGACCCATGGTCATGAAGGTGTTGGGGATAGAAAGTCACATCGCCAAGGGGCTGGCCCTCGGTGCCTCGTCGCATGGGGTCGGGACCGCCGCCGCCATCCAGTTGGGCGCCGTCGAGGGAGCCATCAGCGGGCTGGCCATCGGTCTGATGGGCGTCATGACAGCTATCTTAGTGCCACTAATCGGCGCGTTGAGTTAGCTTTTTTTCGTTTTCGTCCGGCGTTCTTTCTTCAGAATGTCCAACTTTTATATCTTTGCTTCCGATAAAATAAACCATAAACACACATTACATCTTATTATGCTTAGGAAAATCAGATTGACATTGGCGACGATCTTCTTTGTGTTCGTCACCCTTTTGTTCCTCGATTTCACGGGTACGATTCATGCGTGGTTTGGCTGGATGGCGAAGATTCAGTTCATGCCCGCCGTGCTGGCGTTGAATGTCGGGATAGTTGCGTTCCTGGTTGTGCTGACGCTACTCTTGGGGCGCGTGTATTGTTCGGTAATCTGCCCGATGGGGGTATTTCAGGATGTGGTTTCGTGGATCAGCGGACGCCGCAAGAAGATGAAGTACCGTTTCACCTATTCCCCAGCCAAGTCGTGGCTGCGCTACGGCGTGCTGGCAGTCTTTGTAGTGGCTCTCATCGCGGGCATCGGTTCTCTGGTGGCTTTGCTTGCCCCGTACAGCGCTTACGGCCGCATTGCCAATAACCTTTTCGCCCCGCTCTACCAGTGGGGGAACAATCTGTTGGCCTACTTTGCCGAGCGGGCAGACAGCTACGCGTTTTATGAGACCACCGTCTGGCTGAAAAGCGTTCCCACCTTCGTGATTGCGCTGCTCACCTTCGTGATCATCGCGGTGCTGGCCTGGCGGAACGGCCGCACCTACTGCAACACCATCTGTCCGGTAGGGACCATCCTGGGATTCCTCTCCCGCTTTGCCCTTTTCCGTCCGGCCATCGACGCATCGAAATGCAAGGAATGCAGTCTTTGTGCCCGCCAATGCAAAGCTTCGTGCATCGATTTCAAGAATCACCAGATTGACTACAGCCGTTGCGTCGCCTGCATGGATTGTCTGGACTCCTGCAAGCACGACGCGCTCCACTTCCAGTCTCGCCTGACAAAACAAGCCCCGGCGCCGGCTCCGAAAGAAGATGGTTCCGCCCGCCGCTCGTTCCTGGCCGTTACCGCGACGCTGGCCACAACAGCCGCACTGAAAGCCCAGGAGAAAACCGTCGATGGCGGTCTGGCAGCCATTGAAGAAAAGAAAGTCCCGAAGCGCGCCACTCCGATTGTGCCTCCGGGAGCCGTGAGCCTCCGCAATTTCGCCCAGCATTGCACCGCCTGCCAGCTCTGCGTCTCGGTGTGCCCGAATGAAGTGCTCCGTCCCTCCACGTCGTTGCTGAAGCTGATGCAGCCGGAGATGTCCTACGAACGCGGCTACTGCCGTCCCGAGTGCGTGAAATGCTCCGAAGTCTGCCCGACAGGCGCCATCAAGCCCCTGACCGTCGCCGACAAGTCCGCCACCCAGATTGGCCATGCGGTGTGGATCAAAGCCAACTGCATCCCCATCCGCGACGGAGAATCGTGCGACAACTGCGCCCGCCACTGCCCGACAGCCGCCATCCTGATGGTCGCTTCCGACCCGTCGAACCCTGATTCGCTCAAGATTCCGGTTGTCAACGAAGAGAAATGCATCGGCTGCGGCGCGTGCGAAGCCTTGTGTCCTGCCCGCCCGTTCAGCGCCATGTATGTGGAAGGGCACGAGAACCACAGAACAATTTAATCTTAACCGAAAGAAACGATATGGACTGCAAACATAAACATGAGATAAACCGCCGCGACTTCCTGAAAGTGATGGGAGCCGGTGCTGCCGGTGCCGGTCTGGCCGCCTGCTCGGCGAACGACAATTCCTCGGCTGCCGCCCTGGATATTCCGAAAGGCCAAATGACTTACCGCACGAACCATAACACGGGCGACAAAGTCTCGCTCCTTGGCTTCGGCATGATGCGCCTCCCGTCGGTCGGCGGACGCAGTGCCCGCGAAGGCAACGAGCCCATCGACCAGGAAATGGTCAACCGCATGGTCGATTACGCCATGGATTACGGTGTCAACTACTTTGATACCTCCCCCGCCTACTGCCGCGGCTTCTCCGAAGAGGCTACCGGCATCGCCCTGAGCCGCCATCCGCGCGACTCCTACTTTGTGGCAACCAAACTCTCCAACTTTGCCCAGCAAACCTGGAGCCGCGAAGCCTCCATCGCGATGTATAACAACTCCCGCGAGAAGCTGAAGGTCGATTACATCGATTATATGCTCCTCCACAGCATTGGCGGAGGCAAAGACGCGATGGCGGAATACAACGCACGCTATGTCGATAACGGCATCCTCGATTTTCTGATGGAAGAGCGTGAGGCCGGACGCATCCGTAACCTCGGTTTCTCCTACCACGGCGACATCCGCGTCTTCGACTACCTGCTTTCGCGCCACGACGAGTATAAGTGGGACTTCGTCCAGATCCAGATGAATTACCTCGACTGGAAATACGCCGAAGCCATCAATCCGAGCAATACCAACGCCGAGTATCTCTACGAAGAACTAGCCAAGCGCAAGATTCCGGCCGTTATCATGGAGCCGCTCCTCGGCGGGCGCCTCTCCAACGTGCCCGACCGCGTCGTCGCCCACCTCAAGCAGCGCGAGCCCGAGAAGAGCGTCGCCTCCTGGGCCTTCCGGTTCTGCGGCACTTATCCCGACGTGCTCACCGTACTCAGCGGGATGACCCAGATGGAGCATTTGCAGGACAACCTGCGCACCTATTCGCCCTTGAAGCCTTTGACGGAGGAGGAGTTTGCTTTCTTGC
>CALVFH010000089.1 GCA_944326775.1 uncultured Parabacteroides sp. | reverse complement strand
CTTTCGCGCCTGTATGGTGTCCGTCTGACGCCGGAGGACAATATCTATCTGTACAATGCCGGGGCGCATTGGCTTGGAGTGCCTCACCGGATGGGCGGGCTGACGAAGCGCGGGGTGGACTGCTCCGGTTTTGTGATGACGATTTACCGTGAGGTGTATGGGAAGCAGCTTTCCCGTTCGGCAAAGGATATGCTGAAGCGCGACTGCAAGCGGATCAGCCGCGGCAAGCTCAGCGAAGGCGACCTGGTGTTTTTCCGGACAGGAAGAGGGCGGAAGCGCCAGCCCGACCACGTTGGCATTTATCTGAAGAATGGCAGGTTTATCCATACCAGTACGTCGCAAGGCGTGATGGTGAGCAGTTTAAGTGAGCCGTATTATGAGCGGACATGGTTGTGCGGCGGCCGGGTGCGATGAATAGTAAAAATACAATAAAATAATAAATACTTTCTTTTTTACATCTCCATTCGTTGACATTTCTGTTTTTTATGCTTATCTTTCCCATCGCAATCATAATAACTTATTATTATGGCGATAGAAGGAAATATATTTAACATTAAGCATAATGACTTGCTGCCGGAACAGGGCAGGTTGCTCATTTCCGAGCCCTTGCTGAGGGATGCATATTTCCAGCGGTCGGTTGTTTTGCTTGTTGAACATTCCGAGGCAGGAAGTATGGGGTTTATCTTGAACAAGAAGACCGACCTGACGGTAAACAGCTTCTTCCCGGAATTGGAATCGTATGAGGATTTGCCTATTTTCGTAGGTGGTCCTGTAAGTGCCAATCGCCTGTTTTTTGTCCATACGTTGGGAAATGTTATTATCCCCGACGCATTCCCCATTGCCAATAACCTCTTTTTCGATGGAGATTTTGATGCTTTGAAAGACTACATTATCACTGGACATCCCGTCAGTGGAAAGGTTAAGTTCTTTTTGGGTTATTCCGGCTGGAGTGAAGGGCAACTCGCCCAGGAAATCAGTGGAGATTCTTGGGCTGTCGGCAATGCCGACGATGAATATCTTTTTTCGGCTAATGGAGATGCTTTTTGGAAACGTTCCGTCAACCGTCTGGGAAGTTCATACAAGAATTGGAATCAGTTTCCACGAGATCCTCGCTTAAATTAACAGAACCTTTTGGAGACACAAACTCCCGCTTTATCGATCGTAATAAAGCGGGAGTTTCTTTATCTGGCTGGCAGATGGAGCTTATTTCTGGTGTTCCAGCTGCAAGGTCTTTGTCGGTTCGTCGCAAACTTCAGTCGGCCCGAAGTACTGGATTGGTCCCGGATAAACGTAGGCGGTTTCTTTTGCCCATGTTTCGCGGTTGGCAGCAAACTTCTGGAATGGAGCGCCGTCGAGTTTAACCAAAGCTTTCTGGATAACCGGTTTCATTTCGCCGTGGCGACGTTCCATATTCATCATCATGGTGATAGGAATACCGCCGGCAATCCATTCAGCAGCAGGAGCCGTCAGGTTGCGGACAGATGACATATAGCCAGTCTTGCCGTTTGCAATCAGCACGGATGCCGTATAACCCAGTGCATAGCAGTAGTCTGCATCGAAGTTCGACGGAGCAGCGCAACGGCCTTCATAGCCGAAGAAGTGGTGCTGCGGAGCGAACTTGCCTACATACTTGCCTTCTTTCTTCCATGCGGCCAACTTGTTGCCTACCATTTCAGAGAGCAGTTTCTCTGTTTCAATTAGAGATACCTGTACATTGCCGTGCGGGTCGCGGTCGAGAGACAACTGGCGGGCAACACCTTCCGGCAGCGATGCGTAGATAGCAGCATTTTCCGGAGTCAGCTTGCTGATGATGTATTCGCGTTGTTTGTTGCGTTCAACCTGGTTGAACTCTTCTCCGTGGGCAGCCAGGAAGTCGTTCAGCTCGGCGATGAGTCGTTTCATGGCCGGGATGAATTCAATCAAGCCTTCCGGAATCAGCACAGTACCGAAGTTGTGTCCGGCAGCGGCACGGTCGGCAACAATCTGGGCGATGTAGGTAACGATGTCATCCAGTGATTTGTCTTTTGCTTCCACCTCTTCAGAGACGATGCAGACATTCGGTTGCGTCTGCAGGGCGCATTCTAGGGCGATATGAGAAGCTGAACGTCCCATCAGCTTGATGAAGTGCCAGTATTTGCGGGCTGAGTTGCAGTCGCGTTCGATATTACCGATTACTTCGGCGTAGGTCTTGCAGGCTGTATCGAAACCGAAAGAAGTTTCAATCATTTCGTTCTTCAAGTCGCCGTCGATAGTCTTCGGACATCCGATTACCTGGACGCCATAGTTCTTTGCAGCGTAATATTCAGCCAATACGCAAGCATTCGTGTTGGAATCGTCACCGCCGATGATTACCAGCGCCTTGATGCCAAGTTCGCGGATGATTTCCAGACCCTTTTCGAACTGTTCAACCTTTTCCAGTTTTGTACGTCCAGAGCCGATGATGTCGAAACCACCCGTGTTGCGATATTCGTCAATGATATCGGCTGTAAGTTCGATATAATTGTGATCAACTAAGCCACCGGGACCCATCAGGAAGCCGTAGAGCTTGCTGTCTTTGTTCAGTTTCTTGATCCCATCAAACAGGCCGGAGATGACATTGTGTCCGCCGGGGGCCTGACCGCCCGAGAGGATTACGCCGACATTGATAGCCGGGAAGTTGACAGCCTCGCCGCCTTCTTCAAACTGGATCAACGGCATACCGTAGGTGTTCGGGAACAACTTCTTGATCGCTTCCTGGTCGGCGACAGACTGAGTCGCTTCGCCTTCCTTCACTTTCACTGCGCCCAGCAGCGCTTTGGGGAGCTTCGGCTGATAAGCCGCTCTGGCAATTTGTAATGCACTTTTTACCATGTCTTAATCAATTTATTTTGAGTTACTAAATTGTCTTGTTTTTACAAGCGATGCAAATATAACTTATTTATTCCGATTATTAAAGAGCCATCAGTCAAATTTCGGAGGCACTTATTTAATCATGTCGCAGCCCATGTAGGGAACCAATGCTTTCGGGATACGGATACCTTCTGGTGTCTGGTTATTCTCCAGCAGGGCGGCTACGATACGGGGTAAGGCCAGCGCGCTACCGTTCAACGTATGGCAAAGGTGGATTTTCTTCTCACTGTCGCGGTAACGGCATTTCAGACGGTTGGCCTGGTAGGTATCAAAGTTGGATACCGAGCTAACCTCGAGCCATCGTTTTTGTGCTTCGGAATAGACTTCGAAATCGAAGCAGATTGATGATGTAAAGCTCATGTCGCCTCCACAAAGGCGCAGGATGCGGTACGGCAGTTCCAGTTTCTTCAGCAACCCTTCCACATGATCGAGCATTTCGCGGTGTGATTCCTTAGAATGTTCCGGTGTGTCGATGCGCACCAATTCCACTTTTGAAAACTCGTGCAGGCGGTTCAATCCACGTACGTCTTTGCCGTATGAGCCTGCTTCGCGACGGAAGCACTGCGTGTAGGCACAATTCTTGATGGGGAGTTGCTTCTCGTCGAGGATGACATCGCGGTAGATGTTTGTCACCGGCACCTCGGCGGTCGGAATCAGGTAGAGGTCGTCCACTTCACAATGGTACATTTGTCCTTCCTTATCGGGAAGCTGTCCGGTACCATATCCTGAAGCCGCATTGACCACTGTCGGGGGGACGATTTCGAGGTATCCTGCTTCATGGGCTTCATCAAGGAAGAAGTTGATTAGGGCACGTTGCAGGCGGGCTCCCATACCCTTATATACAGGAAATCCAGCACCCGTAATCTTCACGCCGAGGTCGAAGTCTATCAGATCATATTTCTTAGCCAGTTCCCAGTGGGGCAGGGCATCTTTAGGTAGTTCTGTTTCCATGCCGCCCATTTTCTCTACTACGTTGTCTGCGGCGGAAGTTCCTTCGGGCACTTCTTCGTAGGGAATATTGGGGATGGTATAGAGCAATGTCTGCATGTCATCGGCAGCTTGGTCCATTTCAGCCTGCAGGGTTTTGCTGGTTTCTTTTATCTGGGCCACGTGCTTCTTGGCCTCTTCGGCTTCATCTTTCTTGCCTTCTTTCATCAGAGCTCCGATAGATTTGGATACGGAGTTGATTTCGGCCAGGTTTTTGTCCAATAGGTTCTGCGTCGCACGTCTTTTATTGTTCAATTCGAGCACCTGTGCAATCGTTTCTTTTGCATTCGTGAAGTGCTTCTTTTCCAGCCCGGCTATCACGCGGTCTGTTTCTTCTGTGATTAACTTTAACGTCAACATACTGTTATGAGTTGTTTTTTAATTCCACCGGCAAAGATACATATAAAAATCGTTCTGGATGGGCGGGGGTGGAAAGTTTTTGGAAGAAAGGAGGGAAGCTAAGTAGGGCAATGTTTATCCAGGCAGAAGTCTTCAAGGACGACTTGCATTGATAAAAACGCCTTCAAGAGTGTTTCAGCCGGCCGGCCCAATACACTCCGCCTAAAATCAAGGCCATGCCGGCCCACGCCATCGGGGTAAGCCGTTCGCCTAATACAATCGCTGAGCCGATAAGGGTAAACAACGGGTTCAGATAGATATAATTAGACGCGCGTACCGTGCCCAGCTTCTTCAAAACGATATTCCAAACGGCAAAACAAATCAATGAGGCTAAGACACCTAAGAACAACAAATGAAACAAGATGGTAGGTTCGGCAAAACGGGACAGGGCAAATTGCCAAGGACGGACTGCGAACACGGGAAGGATCGTCAGAACGCCATAGAAAAAGATTTTGCGCGTGATGAACGTCACTTCATAGCGGTCGGTCATCTGCCGCATAATCAGACTGTAAAACGCCCATGAAAGGGAAGCCAGCAGCGACAGTAAATCGCCGGTGGGAGAGAGGCGAAGTACGAAGTGACCGTTGCAAACTACCAGCGCCACACCTGTCAGGGCCATCAGTGAACCTCCTATCAGGTTTCGAGTGGCTTTCATTTGCTTGAATAGGGCCAGAGAAAGCAAAGTTGTAATCAACGGAGTGGTACAGACCAGAAAAGAAACATTTGTTGCCAGAGTATATTCCAATGCCGTATTCTCAGTCAGAAAATAGAATGAGCCTCCTGTCACACCACCCAGCAGCAACATGAATTCATCTTTCCAAGAGTTCGACCACAGTTTTCTGTGTCGGGAAATGAACCAAATACCGATATAGGCCATCAGAAAACGCAGAAAGAAGATTTCCTGAGGGGTCATCCCATATCCGATAAGTAGTTTTGTGGAAATAAATGTCAGGCCCCAGATGCCTACAATGAGTATGGCAATTAAATGAAAGACTGCTAGGCTATGAGTACGATTTGACTGAAAGTTTATCATAGGTTTAGGATTGAAATTCTATACTTTCTCCATTTTCCCGAATAGACCAGAAAGAGATTCCACAGGCATCGGCAAACTCTTTCATCCGCCAAGCAGATTCAAAACCGCTGCCGGCAAAATGCATGGGAACGAAGAGGCCTATTTTGAAGCGCTCGATAAACTGGCGACCACCCCGAGTATAGCCGTTACCGATGCGCCCGTCTATGGGAAACATGGCAATATTAAAACTATCAGTTAATTTGCGTATATCTTTCAGTTCGCCCAGGAATTGTTTTTCTTCTTTGAGTGGATCTATATATTTTCCAAAATCCGGACTGTAAACCATTCCACCCCAATAGTCGTCTGTCAGAAAACGGGCGTACCAGTTATTTAAATCACCAGCATGGAAGATGCGTTTTCCTCCTGTCTCAACAACCCAGGAGACACCACTATCAGTACTTCCTTTCGCAAAGACTTGTATATGGGGATCTTGCCAGGTTCCTCCCTTGACCAGCCATGCATCAGCTTCTTCTTTCGTTGCCCGTCGGTGTTTCAAGATATCTTTGGAAAGGAGATAGGTGATATTTTTCTTTACGTCACGCCAGGAAAAGATTTCTCGGTTGAAATGATCTTCATGGAAATGGCTCGAAAACACATACAGCGGTTTCTCCGTCTCCAATAGGGATGGAATAATCCTTGCCGGATCTTTCCAGTAGTCGAAAATAAGCATACACGATGTTGTTTCAAGGGCGAAACCGCTATGGAATATATAAGTAAGCTTCATGACATAAAATTTTTTACTTTTTATCTCCTGATTCTGCGAAACGATTCAAAGTCCGCCAATGTAAACCGGCCATAAGACCTAAAACGATTATGACAGCAAGTGCGAGGTATATATAAATGAATAAACCATTAATTTGATCGTTTTCGCCATACGAATGCATTCCGCTCAGGAAATAATTCACTCCGAAGAACGTCATCAATACGGATGTAAAAGCCAATACCGAGGCAAAATTAAATGACCAAGGGTTATACCATTTGCGAATCAGATGCAAATGGGTGACAATTGCATAAACGACCATCGTGATAAGCGCCCACGTTTCCTTCGGATCCCATCCCCAATAACGCCCCCAGGATTCATTCGCCCAAATAGCTCCCAGGAACGTACCAGTGGTCATCAATGCCAAGCCGACAATCATCGCCATTTCATTAATAATGGTCAGCTCACGCAAACGTATCTCCACAAGATGGTTTTCCTGATTTTGAATCAGTATAAGAACTAAATTAGTCAATCCTAAGAGACTGCAGATTCCAAAAAAACCATAAGCGGCAACAATAACCGCCACATGAAACATCAGCCACGGAGATTTCAATACCGGTACAAGCGTACCTATCTGCGGATCCATCCAGTTTAATCCGGAAACGAAAAGAATAATGCCACCAAACAAGGTGGCCAACGCTAGTGTTATTTGACTCCGACGCAAAAAGACCCATCCGGCTAATACAGTAGCCCACGCCACATACACCATTGTCTCATACGAATTACTCCACGGTGCATAACCGCCAATATACCATCGCATTCCCATTCCATACATGTGATAACAAAAGAAAAATGCAATTCCAAGAATCAGGCAATAACCTATCCACCGTAAATAACGGTCTGGACGGAATAAAGCAATGAAAGAAACCACCAACAACAAACCACCCAAAATCAAATAACCTTTCTTGCAATCCTGAAATACATGAAGACGATTATATTTTATTTCTGCTTGAATCTTTTCAATATCAATATGCACCCCCGTATTGCGTTTCTCCTGATAAAGTTTAATGCCAGAAAGCAATTCATTAGGCTTCGTCCAATCTCCATCTTTCAATGATTCACAAACCTCTTGTATATACCAAGGAAAGACTTTACTTACAAAAAGTGAATCCTGTCCGCTAAAGACAGAAAGATCGTCACCCGGTGAAAACCAGCGGTGTTGTGGATCACCGGCTTTCGGAAATATTCGAATCAATTGATAATTCAGAAGTTGGAAAATCAGGTTCGCTTGTTCATCCAATTTGATAAGGTCCTTATCAAAGCGGGTCCGCTGAGACGGCATCCGCTGATAAGCCGCTTCCAGTTCAGCCTGGAGTTTGTAACTCCCATCGGGAGTAAACAAATCGATATAAGCACATGAGCCATCGGATAAACCAAAATGAGAAGAAATTTCTTTACTTGGTACATGTAAAAAAGGCACTTGAATCCACATCCGTGGCATAGCTAAAAAGCTTAACAAAAACTGGTCCGAATTCAATCCTTTATAATGATCATCTTTATATAGCTTGCGCAAAAGTTCGGAAGAATAGGTATTCATTGGTATCATACGTCCCGAAAGAGACTGGACAGGCAATTCTCCAAAGCGGGCAGCTTCAGTTTTGGGAATTGGCATCCGAAGCAGAGCATTTTCTACAGCCGATTCCTCTGCATGCAGATTAAATGACAAGAAAGAAATGATTATTCCGATAAAAGCTTGACGCTTTAACATTCTACCCAATTGCATGAAACGGGAGTTTTTACCAAACAGGCATAGGAGCAAACCTAAAAACAAAATAGCATAACCGATATAAGTGATTGTCCTTCCCGCCACATCGCGACTGACAGAAAGAATTGTTCCTTGTTCATCAGGATCGTAGGAAGCCTGAAAGAAGCGGTATCCTTTCAAGTCTAATATGTTATTCATATAAATTCTTTCTTCTTTCTGCTCTCCATCTACATAAACTATTACTTGGCTTTCATAAGAAGAAGGACTGGCAGAACCTGGATAACGGGTTAATATGAAATCGGTCAGTTCAACCTCAAAAGGTAAACGATGGCGCATAATACCTTTGGATGTCTGTACCTCTAAATAATCACGCTTTTCTCCTTCCCGCAAATGTAATATACCTTCCTCGCTGAATACATGCGATATAAAAGCACCGCAAAGTATAATGATAAACGCTCCATGAATCAAGATAGCCCCCCATTTCCGGCGTTGCCACAAACGATATTTTACAGCCAATACCAGAAAGTTGAACACCATCAGAAGCTGGAGCAACATAAAGAATGGAGAATAATAGACTAAAGATTTTGCCGCTGCAGTCCCCATGTATTTTTCAATAAAGGTTGCACCGGCAAGACCGGCGGCATATACCAGTATCAGTACTGCCGCCGTCTTGGCCGAAGCCATCATATCTCCTATTTTCTGAATCATTGATTGATAGTTTGAGCTTCTACACCTTCAATGGTAATTTTCACCGGATTGATATGTCCTTGCTCGTCAAACGTCATTTTGTCAATGCACGTATAGCGATGATTGCCGTTGTCATCATTGAGCGGATGACGATGGTAAACAATATAATAATCTTCCGTTCCCGGTATATGCAGGACGGAATGATGTCCGGCACCGGTACCGACCTCAGGATCGCGTTCCAAAATCTTACCGATACGCTGGAATGGTCCGAAAGGAGTATCGGCAATAGCATAGGCTACGCAATAATCAGGTCCTGTCCAGCCACCTTCACTCCACATGAAGTAATACTTTCCGTTGCGCTTAAACATCATCGGTCCTTCCACATATTTCTCTGGAGTAATCTCTTTGTAAATCGTTCCATCCTCGAAAGGCAACAAACCTGTAAAATCCGGCTTCAAGTGAACGACATTACAATGTCCCCATCCTCCGTAATACATATAATATTCATTACCTTCCTTAAAAACAAATTGGTCGATAGGCTGCGCCCCATTTACGATATCGTTAATCAGCGGTTTTCCCAACAAATCCTTGTAAGGACCTTCCGGCCGGTCGCTTACTGCAACGCCAATACCACCTATTTCGCCTTCATGGACATCGTTGGCTCCAAAGAAGAAATAATATTTCCCATCTTTTTCTATGATAGACGGAGCCCACATTGCACGCTTCGCCCATTTTACTTCAGAAGTATCGAGTATGGCTTCGTGCTTTGTCCAGTTTACTAAATCTTTGGAAGAAAAACAATCGAAACGTACCTGTTTGTCATAGTTCTCGCTCAGAGTTGGATAGATCCAATACGTATCACCGTAGATTATGGCTTCAGGATCTGCATACCATCCTTCAAAGATTGGATTACCACTCCGTGTCACACTCGCCTCTTCTTCTGCTGCCTGCTGTTTCGGTTGGCCGCAGGAAACCAAAAAGCCTGCCGCAGCAAGGCCTACCATCCATTTTAATTTCATCTTTTATTCTTATTAATTAGAAAATCTATGTTCACCATTCCTTAGCCAAACCTCCTTCAGAAGTTTCTTTATACAACGAGGGCAAATCTTTCCCGGTTTGTCGCATTACCTCAACAACCTGGTCGAAGCTGACCCGATGCTTCCCATCTGAGAAGTTGGCAAACGTATTGGCATCCAAAGCGCGGGCTGCGGCAAATGCATTTCGCTCAATACAGGGGATCTGCACCAAACCGCCAACCGGATCGCACGTTAATCCCAAATGATGCTCTAATCCCATCTCTGAAGAATACTCTATCTGGGCCGGCGTTCCACCGAAAAGTTGGCTGGCCGCACCTGCCGCCATGGCACACGCCACGCCCACTTCTCCCTGGCATCCTACTTCAGCACCTGATACAGATGCATTTGTACGCACGACATTTCCAAACAGCCCGGCAGTAGCTAATGCACGCAAAATACGGGAATCGCGAAATTCGCGGGTAATCTTTAGATGATACAACACGGCCGGCATTACCCCGCACGAACCGCAGGTTGGAGCCGTCACAATCTTCCCGCCGCAGGCATTTTCTTCTGAAACAGCCAGTGCATAGGAATATACTAATCCCCGGCTTTTAATACTGCTGCCGAAACCCTTCGCACGAATCATATAATCGGAAGCTTTCCTGCGGATTCCCAATCCGCCTGGCAAAATGCCCTCGGCTTCCAATCCGCGTCGGACAGCTTCCTGCATCACTTCCCATACTTCGGCCAAGTAATCCCAGATGGCAGGGCCTTCGCATTCCTCGACATATTCCCAATAGGAATGTCCCGTAGCCTCGCACCACCGTTGGATATCGCGGATGGTATGCATCTCATAGATCTCTTCCGCTTTCTGTTCGTTATATTCTTCATTAGCCAGTGTACCTCCTCCGATACTGAAGATGGTCCAGTTGGCTATTTCCTTATTGGCGTTGTCAAAAGCCTTGAATAACATCCCATTGGGATGAAACGGCAAAAAGATCTTTGGCTCCCAGACGATTTCTGTCGGGGCCACAGGTTTCAGGACGTCAAGAATTGCTACGTCTGTCATGTGTCCTTTTCCCGTAGCGGCCAAGCTTCCATAGAGCGTTACCTCAAAGTGGGTAATCGGCTGCAATCCTTTAATCCGCTCCAAGAATATCTGTGCAGCCCTGCGCGGTCCCATCGTATGGCTACTCGACGGGCCGTGCCCGATACGATAAATCTGTTTTATCGACTCCATTTCTATTCTTTTTATTGTTGGCAAAATTAATATGCGTTGTCAGCCGGGGACAATGCTTCCGCAAGATTTTTAGCGCTGT
>CALVFH010000088.1 GCA_944326775.1 uncultured Parabacteroides sp. | reverse complement strand
ATTGACGGTATTCGATTCCTTTCTTGTACTACTTCGTCGTTTATATGTAACTCTTTCTAAGATCTCCGCAACCGGTGTGTATCTCTCTCGATTGCGGGTGCAAAGGTAGAAGCTTTTTTCATACTGACAAAACTTTTCCAAAAGTTTTTGGGAAAAGTTTTGAAGGGAATAAAATATAAAATTGATAATCAGATAAATAAAAATGAGGAAAAATTCGCATTTTCTTTTTACTGGCTCAACCTTTTTTGGAAATATCGGCCAAAAACAAATCCATCATCCGTTTGGCAGCTACAAAAGAACTGATTTCATTTTGCAGAACCTGCTTCTCGGTATATGCCAACATTTCCTCAACGGCCGGATTATGATAGAACGTATCACGAAGCGTATCGTTGATGCTTTCGTACATCCAATACTTCGCTTGTTCGTTGCGCTTATAATCGAAATAGCCATTTTTTTTCGTAAAGCGGATGTATTCATCCACCATGTCCCAGATTTCCTTGATGCCGATATTATAATAGCCCGAATAAGTCAGCACTTTGGGAAACCAACCCGATTCGGTAGGCGGAAACAAATGCAATGCATTCCGAAATTGCGCGGCAGCCAGCTTCGCCTTCTCAATATTATCCCCATCCGCCTTATTAATAATAATTCCATCGGCCATTTCCATAATCCCTCGCTTGATTCCTTGCAATTCATCGCCAGTGCCCGCCAGCTGGATCAGCAAAAAGAAATCGACCATCGAATGGACAGCCGTCTCGCTCTGTCCGACGCCGACCGTCTCGACAAAAACCGTGTCGAAACCCGCCGCCTCACATAAAACGATAGTCTCCCGCGTCTTCCGGGCCACGCCGCCTAACGAGCCCGCCGAAGGAGAAGGCCGGATAAACGCATTTTTCTCTCTCGAGAGCTGTTCCATGCGCGTCTTATCCCCCAAAATACTTCCTTTCGAGCGTTCGCTACTCGGATCGATTGCCAACACGGCCAGTTTATGTCCCTGTTTCAGCAGATGAAGCCCAAACACATCAATCGACGTGCTCTTGCCGGCTCCGGGAACTCCGGTGATGCCCACGCGGACCGATTTTCCGGCATGAGGCAGACACTTCTCAATAATTTCCTGCGCCACCTGCTGATGATCGTGCCTTGAACTCTCCACCAGCGTAACCGCCTGGCTCAAGACCGTTATATTTCCTTTCAAAATCCCCTCCACAAACTCGGCGGGAGTATATTGGCGGCGGCGGACGCGCTTCGTCATATAAGGATTGACGGTCGGCATTTCCGACACGCCCTGATTCACTTTCAACCCTTTGTATTTATCGTCGTTCTCGGGATGTTCCATGTTCTTCTTATTATTAGCAGATTATTATTACCTATTATTTATCATTCTCACCCTTCATTCCTTGCGGGCGGCCACTTTCAGCATCGCCACCGGCTCCACGGGATCGTTTGTCACGAAAGTTACCAGCGTAGAGAAATCGCCGACAAGCTCTTTCGCCTTCAACGTAATCTTAAATGTCACCGTCTGTCCCGGTTTCACCGTTTTCTTGCCTTTGGAAACCTTCACGCGGGAATCGTCGCTCATCGCACTATACACGCGAAGCTCGCTCTTCCCGGCATTATGCAATTCCACGGTGCCCGTCACTTTCTTCTCGCCATTTTCCAGGAGGCCGAAGTTCAGCAACGCCCCCGAGAGCTGCGCTTTCGGAGCCGCCTCCAGTTGCGCCGTCGTCAGCTTGCTGAAATCATCCACACAGTTCGCCACCAGATGCAGCACGCCCGTCACCTTCCCTTTGCCCGGCGTCGCGACCTCCAACGGAACATAATACACCACGCGGCCCTTCTTTTTCAGCTTCGTGGCATCCAAAAGGAAAGTCAGCTCGCCCGTCTTCCCCGGCATCACGGTATCGGGCGACATCGAAACCAGCAGCCAATGCGGGACCTTTCCCACCCGGACCGTCGCCCCGTTCGTCCCGAAGTTCTTCAGGTTCACTTTCCGTCCCAACGTCTCGTTCTCGCGTATCTCATTGAAAAGCACATCCGAAAAATTCAGTTTCACATCGCCGACGGCATAAAAATAGTTGTAAACCGGCTCCTTGGGTTTCGGTTTCACATTCCCTTTGATGGCCAAATTATAGCGACGCATCTTCGCATTGCTGTAAATCGTGATCGTTTTATAGAACGGACCGGGGCGCCCTTTCGGATTATAGGTCACTTTCAGTTTCGCGCTCTCGCCCGGCTTCACGGGCTCCTTCGTCCATTCCGGGCGAGCACAACCGCACGACGCCGTCACGCGGGTAATCACCAGCGGGGCCGTCCCCGTGTTTTTTATCTCAAACACATGGCTTGCCAAGCCCTTCGCCTCCTCGATTGTCCCGAAATTAAACACCTGCTGGTCCGGTTCCACCTGCGCCACACCCTGCGCCCGCACGGCCGGGCAGGCAAACGCCAGCAACCAAACCACCAACGCCCATATCTTCATCCGCTGCATCTTCCTTACCTTTATATATAGATGTAAACTTATTCGCCGATAACCTTTCCGCGCAAAGTCAGGATATAGCTGCCCCGTTTTCCGTTGCTATACAACGCGATAGTCTTGGCAAACATTCCCGGCCGGTCTTTCGGGTCGAACGTCACCTTCACCTCGGCCGTTTTTCCCGGGGCAATCGGTTCCTTGGGCCATTCCGGGGAAGTACAGCCGCACGAAGCCACCACCCGCGTCAGTACCAGGGGTGCATTGCCTTCATTTTTCACCACAAACGTATGCGCTACCGGGCCATCGGCCTCTTTAATCGTTCCAAAATCGAAAACATTCTGTTCCACGGCCAAAACCGCCTTTTTCGCTCCCTGAGCGGAAGCCATCCCGACTGCCATCAAGATAACGGCAAAAAGAAAAATTATCCGTTTCATTCTTTCGTTTGATTTTTGAATTTTCATTTCGCAAATATACTGAAAGGGCTTTTGATAACGCCCATCTTTCTTCTTTTTTTTCAAAAGGCTCCTCCGGACGGGGGGCAGAGGCTTCCCCGCGGTTGAAAGGTTGCCAGGGACGGCGTCCCTAACGTCCTCTCGGTTGAAAAGTTCCCAGGGACGCTGTCCCTGGCTTCCTTTTTCTTGAAAAGTTCCCAGGGACGCCGTTCCTTGCTCCTTTTTTCTTGAAAAGTTCCGAGGGACGCCGTCCATTGCTCCTTTTTTCTTGAAAAGTTCCGAGGGACGCCGTCCATTGCTTCTTTTTTTCTGAAAAGTTCCGAGGGACGCCGTCCCTGGTCATTTTTCAAGCGATTTCGGGTTAGGGACGGCGTCCCTGGCAACTTCGCAGCCGGGAGGAAGGTCGCGACGGGCCTCACTCGGCTTCCAGCACCTGCCCTTCCGTGCGCGACACGAATTCCGGCGCATACAAACATTGCAAAGTAGCTATCCCGCCGGCATATTCCCCGGCGCGGCTCACGAACGCCTCATATTCCAGCACGAAAGTGCCGACGGGCAGGCGGTCGAAGTAGAAATTCTCTGAAATGTCTTTCGCGTTGCGGTAATAAGAGAGGCCCTCGCGGGAGACAGGACCCGAAAGCTGTCCGGCAGGCTCGAAACAGCCCGCGCGGAGGTCTTTCAGGACGACGAAAGTCATCTCGCGGTCGTTGCGGACGGTCAGGCGAACCACCACGCGGTCGCCCACCTTCAATCGGTCTCCTTCTTTCAGTTCGCGGAGCTGCGGACCACCGTCGCTCTGGACTTCCACAAAGAATTTTTTCTCGACATCCAGGTTGCCATCGGTTTTCGACATCTCGCGGAGGGGGACAAGCCGCTGGGTATAGACAGCGCCCCACGCCGGAGCCTCGCCACGCTTGCGGACCGTCAGCTCGCGGGGGATTTCGCCCGAGAGACCCGGTTCGCGAACAATCCGGCGATAACCGACGGCGGTGGTGCCCCCGTCGCTGGAATATTCCTCATCGCCCCAAAGGACGATGCACTCGTTTCCGGCTGCCAGCCAGTCCGAGCCGTCCAAGAGCAGGGTGTAGATGGCATTCATCGACGCCGGAGAAGACTCCCACATCTGCGTGCGCTTCTGGTTCAGAAGCCATTGCTTCATTTTATCTATCGAAAGGGCTTCCGGCGAAACCTCGCGGAGCATCGCCATAATCAGGCAATGTGTTTCCACCGGCGAAGGACCTGCGGCAAGCGTGCGGCGGTTGTTTTTCCAATAAATACCCATTTCTTCATCTTCGGTAGCGGTCTTCCGGAACCAGCGGGCGATTTCGACGGCCGTATCGCGCTTGCCGTTTTTCCACAAGACCGAAGCGACGGCCGCACGGTCGTAGAGCGGAAGTTTTGTCCAGCTGGCTTCGGCGCGGTCGGTGAAGAAACGGACTGCCGTACGGGCATCTCCCTCGGGAACATCGCGGAAATGACTGCGGACGAAGAGATATTCCACCTGGTCTGCCGAGGGAACATAGTCGTTCATTGCCGCCGAACCGAGCAGATGCTTGTAATCTTCCTGAATCAGGCCATCCAGGTAGCGAAGTGCCCGCATCTGAAGCTCTTTCTCCGCTTCATTATATTCAACGGCACCCAATTCAGTCAGTTGCGCCATCCCTTTCAGGATTTGCAACGCCATCGAACGGTTGGCGGACATTCCACGGAACCAGCCCCAACCTCCGGAAGGCAATTGTTGGTCGGAAAGCTGCTGGAAAGCGGAAACGCGCATCGCGGCGGCGCGGTTGGCCTGGAAAAGGAGTCCCAGCCGACGCATTTGCTCAGTTTCGCCGGCGGCATCCAAGACCCAGGGCGTTTCTTCCAAGACGACGGCCTTCAGGTCTTCATTTTTCTCCAGATTGGAGAGCAAACCGGCTTCGTCGCCGCCCTCCGCCATCCATTTCTGGATAACCGGCTTCAGGCGAGGATGCGCGCCCACGATATAATCGGCTAAAATGTTGCTATAATAAACTGCGAACCACGAAAGGACGTCGCCATCGGCGGCCCGGCTAAGCGTAGGCAATGCCTGAACCGCGTACCACACCGGATTGGCACTAATCTCCACGACGGCACGCAAGATTTCACCTTTTCCGGCTTCCGGCAAAGTGATTTCATGGCTTCCCGCATCCGAGAGGAAGAAAGGACGACTCTCGGAAACGACAATCTGGTCCGGGAGAACCGGTAAGAGCAGTTGTTCGCCGTCGCTGGCGGTCGTTCCGTCGGCTACGATCCGGCAACCGACCACGCCATCCCTCACGGCAGGAACCCGGAAGGTCCAGGCAACGGTCTGCATGCTGTCCGCCGCAAGTTCGAAAGGTTTTTGGGACTTGGTCAGGCATATTACGGGTTGTTCGTTTTCCGGATCGAACAATTCCAGACGTGCGCGACCTTCAACGGAGGTGCCGGATTGGTTGATCAGCTGCGCGGCAAGTGTTACCTCATCGCCTTCGCGGAGGAAACGGGGCCAGTTGGGTTGCACCATCAAAGGTTTGCTGGTGACGATTTCTTTCTTCAGATATCCGTATTTCAAACTGTCGGTAATGGCGAGGAGCTGAAGTTTCCAGCGGGTATTGCTCTCCGGCATGGTGAAATCGAAGGAGAAACGACCCGATTCATCCGTCACCAGAACCGGATAGAAGAAGGCGGTCTCTGCCAGGTTCTCGCGGACGGCCGGCTGCGGGGCGGACGTGCTTGTGGCTTCCTCGGCGACGACGCTCCGCTGAACTTCAGGTTCGGAAAGGACGGCGGCATCCTCGGCGAAGCCAACATTTGCCTCCGCAGCAGGCTGGGCGGCCTTCATTTGGACGGCTCCCGTAGCAAAAAGGCGGTTGCTGCCCCTCAAAGCCAATCCACTCGAAAGCATTCTTGCCCAATCGTCATACAAGCGGTCGAAAGCGTATTCGGGAATCGCCTTCGAAGTGACGGCGGCATTCCCGTATCTTGAATTCAGGTTGAAACATTCCCCTTCGCGGAACAAATAGTTCGGGAGATAGGTGCGGACCTCCGGAGCGAAGTACCACTGGAACGGGGTGAGCTGATCCAGCGAACTGTCATACATACCGGCAACGATTTCGGCTCGGACCGGAAGGGAATCGGCATCTGCCAGACGGAATTTCCACTGTTCATAGGCGCCGGGGAGCAATTTATCCCGGAAAGTTTCCGTATGAATGGTCAGCTTCCTGTCCGGATAACGCAAAGTAATCGGGAACACCTCCTGATAGAACGCCCCTTCCTTGACAAAGGAAAGCTGAACAATGGCGCCCTTCCCGTATTCCGTGCGGAAAGGAATTGAGAACGATTTGTTCTCATTACTTAGGACGAAACGCTCCAACGCCACCCGTTTGCCTTGGTCATCGAAAAGTTCATAGAGGATATGGGCGTTTTGATCTGTTGTCCCGAAAACGAACTCGGCGTGCTCGCCCGGATAACATTCCAGGCGATGGCGCAATGCCCAGACATGGGTTTCGACAGGTGGACGGCGGTCGTCCTTACCATATATTATTATATCCTGCTCCGTCGAGCAATGGTTTCCCCGCGCATCCTCGCTATAACAAGCCAAGCGATATTTGCCCGAAGCCAACCGTGCAAAGCCCGAGCTATCCAGCGAATCGTTTGCAGCCAACGCACCGGAATCGACCACGGCCAAAGGTCTGTCCTCCTTGTCCAACGTATAAATGCGATAAACGGCATCGCGTTGCAGCTTTTCCCGATTCAACGTATAGATATGCAGCGAAGCGGAAGCCGTCTGCTTTTCCATCTGGGCCGGAGCATTCAGGGAAAGAAGCAAACCCCGGTTGCCCACGGTGAAATTATAATTGCATTCCTGTGTTTCCCCTTTTGCATCCGTCAAAGTGACTTGCAAATCATATCCGTAAGAAACGAAATCCTTGGATTCGGCCAGAAGAGAATCGACTTTTGCCGTAAACGGGATAACGAAAGTTCCATCCGCCCGGACAGAGGCCGTCCCTTCGGCAACCTGTTCGGTCTGGAAGTCGTAACCGACTCCATGCCAGACGCCCCCACCCCAGAACGGACGGCGGACGATGGTCCACACTAATTTCCCATCCTGGAGATTCACGCCCGAATAGGTGCGGGCGAATCCTTTCAGCAGAATCTCCTCGCCGAAGAATACTTCCCCTGAAACCGGCTGCATTTCCAGTTCGAACGAGGGGCGTTTATATTCCTCTACCCGGAACGAAGCCTGCCCATGTTCCGTCCGGATTCGGAAGACTCCGTTTTGCGTAATTTCAGGAAGTGCAAACTCCCCATGGAAAGAACCAAACTCATTTGTGCGGAAAGTTTGTTTCCCCAATTCTTGTCCCCGGGCATCGACTAAGCGGGCTGTCACCTCCTGAGCTGCGAGCACATGCGGTTTCTCCATATCCCGGACAAAAGCAACTCCCTTAAAAGAAACGGTCTGGCCCGGACGATACAAGGCTCGGTCGGTAAAGATGGACACCGACGTGTTTTCCTGTTTTGCATTCGATCTTACATAATATCCCGGTGCATTGGCAATCAACGAAGCCTGATCGGCCTCAGCAAAGGCACGCACGGCCTCTATTGTCTTGCGATACTTGGAAGAAAAACGGGCTAATCCGTTCGCATCGGTCTTTATCGTATCCAAACCTTCCGGAATCCATTGCCTCGACATGTTATAACCGACAGCAAAGGCTCCGGAAACCGGTTCGCCCGTCCAATAATCGGCAACCAACACTTCGATTTCCCCCGATTCCAAACAACGGGCCGAGGTGGAGAGGCGGCTCACACTGAACGGAGCGATTTCCACCAGCTTCTTCTCGTCATCGGAGATCTCACACAGATAAAGTCCCATCTCCGATAGCGGGATTTCAATTACCGTATCCTGTTGGGTATAGGAATTGGGCAAACAAAGCTGATGATGATAGACCCCGACCTGTTTCCCTTTCTTTTTCTGCTGGTCCGTACGCAGGGCCATCTCCGGACGCGCCGGGTTTTCATAAATCCGGATATCAATATCCTTTACATTTTTATACTGGAAATGTAATTTCAAGGTTTTCCCGGGATACACATTCCGGTTCATCTGAAGGGAAAGGGAAGGTTGTTCCAGATAAGCCAACTGGTTCTCAAAAAATACGGATTGGGGAGAATGCTGGAATTGACGAAGCATTTCCTGTGCCATCCGGTATAATTCTCCCCGGGTAGAATCCCGAAGAGCTTCCGACGGCTGCTGGTACTGGGTTTGTTCTTTCAGCAACCATTGTTTCTTGGCTATCTCTACGGCATACGGATTGCCGGCGTAGGCATTTGCCAGACTATCCAACTTCGCAGCATAGGTTTTTGACGAGGGAAACGCGCCCGACTGGTTTCGCAGATAATCCAAATAACCCAGTTCAGCCATCAACAAAGCGGAACGGTTCCCATCAGCCCGATGGAAATCAATCAGCGCTTCATACCAGGAAGGTGATGCCTGAATTTCAATCGCCCGATAGGCCAGGAAATCGAATAACGTAGGGCGCAAAGCCTCCGTATCTTTTCCTTCTTTCAACAAGGACGCGAATTCCCGGGCAGAGGTATGTTGCAACAAATAAGCAGGCAGGAGCGATGCCGCCAGTTCTTCTCTGATTTTGTTCTCGAACAGATTCCCGCTCCATTCGCGCAAATCTTCCGGCACATAATCCTGGAGATCGGTACGCTGGCGAATTGTCCAACGGTTGTTCTGATAATAACGGCTATACATTTCGGCCGTCAACGAATGCAACAAAGCAACCGATGCAGAATCTGTACATTGAGAAGTATATAACTCCATCTCCCGAATCAGGTCCGGAAACTTATCCACATCTTTTTCCAAATCATCATGCATACGAGCAACCAGCGATTTAATCAAGGCCGGAGTATCTTTTTCAGAAAGAGCCACACTCATAGCCTTGTCTTCTGCCGAACAAAAGTCCGCTTTTCCGTAAAGCATACCCAGCGCAATACTGCCCGCCATCAAAACAGAAATAAGAAATGCTCTTTGTCTCATACCTCTTCTTTTTAATACCACACTTCGTTTATTCCATAAATCCATCAGTCTTCATCCGGACCGTCGTCCCACTCGTCGTCACCTTCGTCAAAGTGATCTTCCCCGTCATCGTCATCCCGGTCATAATAACGGTTTCCCCGACGTGGATAGCGGTCGTCCCATTCGTCATCACCTTCATCAAAGCGGTCGTCGTCGTCCCAATCATGGCATCCGCAATGAGGACAATCGTCATCCCAATCATCCCGGTCATAATGACGGTTTCCCCGGCGAGGGTAGCGGTCGTCCCAATCATCATAAATATCTATCGTACGGTCCCAACGCCCGTCGTCCCACTCATCATCATAAAAGCGATGCAAAATCCGGCCTGCCGAAGAAACCACCAAAATATAATCTTCATTACCGCGCTCTACCTGCACTGCATAGAACAGGCCCTCCGGATTCTCCATCACCATATTGTCATTATCATCCACCCGCTCGTAAAGGAAGCCTTGCCGGGCAAGTGCATTCAAGACTCTTTTCGGCAACTGGTTCCGGCGAATCTCCCAGACCGTACGCAACCAATTTTCCTGCATATTGAAAAGCACCATCTTCTCGATGCCCTTATGCCGGATTTTCAACTCCATCAGTCCGTCATCCGTATCGCGGTCCAGAACGGGCGCTCCCGGATAATGTCTATTCACAAAACTCCGTGCCCGATCCTCAGCTGTCGCCGGTAAATTATATACGGACTCCGTATTTCCAAAAACATTCACGCTTGCACTTGCTACATTATTCGAGATAGCGCTGCTTACAAGTGCCATTCCAATAAATATTAATGCTTTCATTTTTATGTTTTTATTTATCAGTAAGACTACCACCCACTTTAAAGGTTTAGCTTTAAACAAATCTTAAAATCGACAGACATGAAAAAAAGTCACCAAATGCTTTGGTCGTATGGAAATAATCTCTACCTTTGCAGCCGTAATCGAAAAACAAACGATTACAACATACAGAAATCGGGATGTAGCACAGTTGGCTAGCGCGCCACGTTCGGGACGTGGAGGTCGGAAGTTCGAGTCTTCTCATCCCGACCAAAAGGAAACTTTCAGCTTTTGAAGGTTTCCTTTTTTGTTTTAATCCTCCCTCTCTTTCATATCCTTGTTACAAAGCCCAAATATAGAGAAAATAGAAATCAATCCGAATCCTTTTTCCCGTATTTCTTCTCAAACAATACCGCATTAGCGCAATTCATCCAGTTTATAAAGAGAGCGACACAAAAATGGCAGCATCCTGAAAAACAAGAAGCTGCCATTCCTATTAATTTATCCGAGACCCGTTATCCCCACACAACCGGCTTCTGCAAGAGATTTCCGTCTGCCGCATCGGCCTCGGTAAAGGTATTGCCGCGATATTGCACGCAAAGCATGAGGAGAGGCTGGGTGCCATTGTTGCGCACGGAACGTTCTCCATCTGGCGCTACTCTGACGACAGAGCCCTCAGATACCGGGAAGCACTGTCCATCTACCTGAAATTCACCTTGCCCGCTCAAGAAGAAATAAAGTTCTTCGTGGCACTTATGCGTATGCAAGAATCCGGTTTCCGTTCCCGGCTGGAACAACTGGAAGGAAAATTCGCCGCCCGTAGCATGAAGAGCCGCACCCCCGAATACCTTGCCTGGTATTTTCACTTCAGGACTGAGTTCCAACACATAATCCCCTAATTCGCTCAAACGGCCTACACTGATAGCGGTGAAATTATTTCCGCCGGCCACTGTTTCTATTTGCTTCATACTTTTATTGGTTTTAAATAGTTAAACGATATTTCCGATAATGCAAATCTAAAATACTCTCCGTTAATAAACAATAGGTTACAACAAAGTCAGCCAGTTACCCCGAAGTTAGTTTTGCAGAATAACAGCCTGTTGACAAGATAATTTTTCTATGCTGAATTGTGGATTTCCCAAAGTGCCACTTCGGGCTTGTCAAAGTTGAACTTCG
>CALVFH010000087.1 GCA_944326775.1 uncultured Parabacteroides sp. | reverse complement strand
CGACTATGCGGAACGCCGCGGGCTCGACGTTGCCGAGGTAAAACGCCTGCTCGGCCGGCAAATTCTCTCCGGAGAAATGCCCCGCTGACCCGTCTAAAGCTTTAGGCAACCCGTTGAAGGGCTTCAAAACCTTCTCTAAAGCTTTAGGCGACCCGTTGAAGGTCTTCAAAACCTTCTCTAAAGCTTTAGACAACTCACCGGAGGCCTCCGGAGACCTCTCTAAAGCTTTAGGCAACTCGCCGGAGTGCTCCGGAGACCTCCCAAAAGCTTTAGACAACTCGCCGGAGTACTCCGGCGACCTCTCTAAAGCTTTAGACAACTCGCCGGAGTACTCCGGCGACCTCCCAAAAGCTTTAGACGGCCGTCGTGCCCCCTTTCTTTTCCCGAAAATAGCGATTGGCGGGGCAAAGCACCCCGTGGATTCGGCGCGAAGCTGTTTTGGTAAGCGTCTTTTTCGTATCTTTGCGCCCTGTTTAAAGTAAGATGATGAACGAGAAGAATTATTTGCCCCGGGCATTGGCGTTGATGCTATGCACGCTGGTGATTTGCCTGGGGATGTATTATTTGCCGGACCACCTGCTGGGGTATCCGGTCAAAAAAGTCGATTTGCTGAGCGACTTGCGGGAGAAACCGGCGGAAATGACGCTCGATTCGTTGCGTCGGCAACTGGAGGCGGAGGCGCTGGCGGATACGCTGGAGGTCGATTCGGTGGCGTTGCGCGATTCCGTGCGGCGGGCGATGGGCCTGGACTCGGCGGTGCTGGCGCTACGCGATTCGTTGTACCGCGTGGTCTCGCTTTCGTACGGCGCCGACTCGACGGGGACGCACATTGAGGATTATTCCCTCGGGCATATCGGTTTGCAGCGGTTCTTTGCGGCGCTGGGGGCTCGCGACACGCTGGGGCGGCCGGTGCGCGTGGCGTTTTTGGGCGATTCCTTCATTGAGGG
This sequence comes from uncultured Parabacteroides sp., assembly GCA_944326775.1. GTDB lineage: Bacteria > Bacteroidota > Bacteroidia > Bacteroidales > Tannerellaceae > Parabacteroides. The sequence goes on along the minus strand of CALVFH010000087.1, from coordinate 10,188 downwards.
AGATATTCTCGTGGCGGATTTCCGTTCGGCATTGCAAGAGGCGTTCGGGGGAAGGGGCGTGGGCTTCGTGCCCGTCACGTCGGTGGCCGCCCAATACCGTCCGACGATTGAGCAACACGCCTCGGGATGGCGCACGTGGTCGATGATGACCGACCATGAGCACGACTACACGCTCTCGGGGATGCTCTTTGCCCCGGAAAAGGATTACGCCACCCTCTCGCTGAAGAATACGGACCGCTATCCGGAACTGGCGGAGGTCTCTACCTTTAAAGTATATTACCAACACAATCGCGGGACGCAACTGCGCTGGTCGGAGAACGGAAGTCCCGATACGTTGCAGGTCTGGCTCGAACCGGCGGACACGGTGACGGCGTTCGGGCGCGACGGAGCTTTCACGAGCCTCGACCTTCGCTTTACGCACACCGATTCTACCTTCCTGGCCCTCGGCGTAGCGCTTGAGGACGACAAAGGCGTGGTGGTGGACAACTATTCGCTCCGTGGCAACTCCGGGCAGATTCTTCACCGGCTCGACTCCGTGCAATGCCGGGCCTTGAACGCGTGCCGGACCTACGACCTCGTGGTTTTGCAATACGGCCTGAACGTGGCGAACGATAGCGTCTTGCAATACGGATGGTACGGACGGAAGATGGAGGAGTCGATACGCCGTATCCGCGCTTGTTTCCCGACGGCCGACGTGTTGCTGATGGGCGTTTCCGACCGGAGCCGGCAACTCAACGGGAAGTTCGAGACGATGCCCTCGGTGTTGGCGCTTCTCCATGCCCAGCGGCAGACGGCTCGCCGGACGGGCATCACCTTCTGGAATACGTTTGGAGCGATGGGCGGGGAAAACAGCATGGTACAATATGTTGAGAATAACTGGGCGAGCAAGGATTACACGCATCTGGGATTTCCCGGAGGCAAACGGCTGGCGGAAATCCTCTTCGATGCCCTCATGAAAGAGAAGGAGTTTTACGATGAAGCGGTTCGGGAAGGTTATTAAGGAGGTGCTGGCGGCGATTGTAGCCATGACGTTTACCACCCTATGGGCGCAGCAGGTGATCCGCATCCCTCGGCTGGTGCACGAACGGATGTCGGCAGACAGCCTGAGGGTGGAGCGGGATACGGTAGCGCTCCCGCTGAGTCTCCCCGGCATGTTGCTGGAGGGACGCGACACGCTGGCGGCACGCGGAGGCCTGACGGCGTTCTTCAACGGACTGGATTCGCTCCGCGCCGGGAAAGATACGGTGCTCAACGTCGTTCATCTGGGCGATTCGCATATCCAGGCGGGCTACTATCCCGGTCGGATGATGCACCTCATGCAGGCGGCGTTCGGCAATGCCGGTCGCGGATGGATCGCACCGCTCAAGCTGAGCCGGAGCAACGAGGCGCCGGACTACTACATCCGTTCGGTGATCCGCAACTGGAATGTGGGGAGGATTACGCAACGCGAGTCGCGTCGCCGGGCGCCTGTAGGCATCGGAGGCGTGGGAATCCGGAGCGTCTCTCCCTCGATTAACTTCGACGTCATCATCACGCCGAAGAACGGAGCCGGTTACGCGTTCAACCAGGCGGTCCTGTATCGTGGCAACCGCTCGATGCCGATGCTTCCGGCCGGCGAGAACAAGCAAAAGGTGACGGCCATCCTTTCCGATACGGTTTGGGCCGGGGGAAAGGTGATTGCCGATACGTTCCGCATCGCTTCCCTGACCGACACCCTCCAGTTGCAGAGCACGCGGCGCAAACAAGGGACCGACAACCTTCTTCCGGCATCTTCGTTCCGCAACGTCTATTACGGATTCTCGTTGACCAACGGGCGGCCGGGCGTCTTATACCATTCCATCGGAATCAACGGAGCGATGTATGTCAACTATACGGACTCGGCCTATGTGGAGCAACTGGCTTTGCTCAAACCGGATTTGCTAATCATTTCGATGGGAACCAACGAGACCTTCGGGACACGCTTCCGGGCGGCGGAGTTTGCGTCGCAGGTGCGGACTTTCCTCTCCATGATAAAAGCCCGGATGCCGGATGCCGCCATCCTCCTGACTACACCTCCGGAATGCTACCGCCGCGTGACGGTGAACAAAAAACGCGTCTTCGAACGCAACCGGAATACGGAGGCGGCCGCCCGCACGCTGGTGGAAGTGGCCCGTCAGGAGGGCATCGCTTGCTGGGATCTGTTCTCGGCTACCGGCGGGAAAAACTCGTGCCGCAAATGGCTTCACGACGGCCTCTTGCGGAAGGACCGGATTCATTTCACACAAAAGGGATATGAGGAACAAGCCACCTTGCTGTTCCGCGCATTCATGAACGAATACAACAAAGACAAATGATAAACAACGCATTTTGGGATAATCTTTCGTTAAGCGGGCTAGGGGAAATACTCCGTTACGACCCTTCGGCACCGATGCTTTTCAGTAGCGGACTGTTTTTCTTCCTCTTCATCGGCTTTTTATTGATTTATATTCCGTTGAGGCGGCACACGTTGGCCCGGATTATCTATGTCACTCTCTTTTCTCTGTACTTTTACTACAAAAGTAGCGGTGTCTGGTTCGGTTTGCTGGTCTTTACGGCCACCTCAGACTTCCTGATTGCCCGGATGATGAGCCGGACGGAAGGAGAGGGGAGGCGCAAATGGTGGGTGGTGCTCAGCCTGTGCGTCAACCTCGGGATGCTGGCGTATTTCAAATACACGAACTTCCTGATTGAAATAGGAACCTCGTTTCTGCATTCCATTGGAGTCTGGTTTGGTTACGCTCCGTGGGCGGAGCTTGTACCGACGAAGCTGGACATCTTCTTGCCGGTGGGGATTTCCTTCTTTACGTTTCAGAGCATCAGCTATGTCATTGATGTCTATCGGGGACGGATACAACCGCTCAACCGATGGATAGATTATGTCTTCTACGTCTCGTTTTTCCCCCAGCTTGTGGCGGGACCGATTGTCAGAGCACGCGATTTCATTCCGCAGATGTATAGGGATCCGCATGTCTCGCGAGCCGAGTTCGGGGAAGGCTTGTTTCTGATCCTTTGCGGCCTGATGAAGAAATGCGTCATATCGGACTATATCAGCCTGAACTTCGTTGATCGGGTCTTCGATGCGCCCTTGCTCTATACGGGCGTGGAGAACCTGCTGGCGGTGTATGGCTATACGCTTCAGATTTATTGCGACTTCTCGGGATATTCGGACATGGCTATCGGATTGGCTTTGTTGCTCGGCTTCCGGTTTAATATCAATTTCGATTCGCCTTACCAGTCCGCCACCATTACCGAGTTCTGGCGCCGCTGGCATATCTCTCTTTCCAGTTGGTTGAAGGACTACCTGTATATTTCCTTAGGAGGAAATCGGAAAGGCAAGCTGCGTACTTATCTGAATTTGATGATCACCATGTTGCTGGGCGGGTTGTGGCATGGAGCTTCCATGAGCTTTGTCCTTTGGGGTGCGTTGCACGGAGTGGCTCTGGCTATCCACAAGGCAATCATGGCTTATTTCCCCAGCTTCAAGAAAGTCGGAAGTGAGATGGTCCCTTGGCGGCGTGTGCTGGGAACGATATTCACCTTCCACCTCGTTGCTTTTGGTTGGATCATGTTCCGCGCGGACAGCATGGGAACGGTCAGCGAGATCTTGTCGCAGATTGCAGGCAATTTCCATCCGGAAGTGTTCGGCCAGTTTGTAACGGGCTACCGGATGGTGTTCATTCTGATGATTATCGGCTATCTCACTCATTACCTTCCTCATGCCTGGATGCACCGGTTCCAGCAGACCGTAACGGCTTTGCCGCTTCTGGTGCAGGCCATGCTTTTGGCATTAGCCGTATTTGTGGTTATCCAATTCAAGAGTGCAGGAGTACAGCCTTTCATTTATTTCCAATTCTAAAGAGAGGCTATATAATAAAATTGTGCCTTCAGACGTTATACAAGTGTTGAACATAAAAAACAGAATGCCTATGAGTAAATATTTTACCCCTTGTATGATGGAAGATGCAATGTCTGATAAACAAGAACACCTCTGTGAAGTAGAAAGTTATACGTATCCCCGTAAGGAAACTTTGGATTTCTTGAAGCAATTCGCCCGGGTGTATCGGGTAGAACATAAGCTGGACAAGGAATTGTCTGCTGTGATATTGAATTGACCTGAGGCGGCGGAAGTGGGGAAAAGTTCGTATCTTTGTCCCCGAAACCGCCGTTGTGGTTTCCGTGTGCTTGCTAAACCACGTATTAAAAACAAGAAATCGATGAAAGAAAAAAGAAATGCCGCTATGGTTTGTTTCTCGGGTGGACAGGATTCTACGACATGCCTGTTCTGGGCCAAGAAGCAGTTTGAGAGAGTCGAAGCCGTCTGTTTTACATACGGACAAAAGCATTCGGCCGAAGTAGAGGTCGCTCGCCGCATTGCGGAAAAAAGTGATGTGCCTTTCCATTTGTTGGATGTGTCGTTGATCAGCCAGCTTGACCGGAGTTGTTCGCTGACGAATTCAACGGTAGTGATGGATGAAGTCAAACCGCAAGACAGCTATCCGAATACGTTTGTTCCGGGGCGAAACATGGTTTTCCTCACGTTTGCTGCCATCCTTGCCCGCAGCTTGGGCATCTATGATTTGGTAACCGGTGTGTCGGAGGCTGATTACAGCGGGTATCCGGATTGTCGGGATACCTTTATCCGTTCACTCAACGTCACGCTTAATCTGGCAATGGATGAGCAGTTCGTTTTGCATACGCCGTTGATGTACCGCGACAAATGCGGTGTCTGGGCCTTGGCAGACGAATTGGGTGTCTTCGACCTGGTGCGCAACGAGACGCTGACCTGCTATAACGGCATTCCGGCCGACGGGTGCGGACATTGTCCGGCCTGTACGCTCCGCCGCAAAGGATTGGAGGAATATTTGAAATGGAAGGAGGGGAAATAATGGATAGCCGCAAGGAAGAAAACGAACTGCACCTGCTGGGTGGAACAACGGTCTATCGCCAGGATTATGCTCCGGAAGTGCTCGAGGCCTTTACCAACAAGCATCCGGAGAATGATTATTGGGTCCGTTTCAACTGTCCGGAGTTCACGAGCCTTTGTCCGATTACCGGCCAACCCGATTTCGCTACCATTTATATCGATTACATTCCCGATGTGCGGATGGTGGAAAGCAAAAGTCTGAAACTTTACCTCTTCAGCTATCGCAACCACGGAGATTTCCACGAAGACTGCGTCAACAAGATTATGAAAGACCTGATTCACCTGATGGATCCGAAGTATATCGAGGTGACGGGCATCTTCACTCCGCGTGGCGGCATCAGCATTTATCCGTACTGCAATTACGGCCGTCCGGGTACGAAATACGAAAAGCTCGCCGAAGAGCGTCTTTTCCGCCACAACCTCCCGAAGTGAGATTATTGTCAAACTTATATATAATAAAAGTATTCCATGCACGAAAGATTAATTATACTTGATTTTGGCTCACAGACTACCCAGTTGATCGGGCGTCGTGTCCGCGAGTTGAACATGTATTGTGAAATCGTCCCGTACAACAAGTTCCCGCATGATGCAGAGGATGTGAAAGGCGTCATCCTTTCCGGCAGTCCGTATTCTGTATATGACGAGAATGCGTTTAAGGCTGATTTGAGTGCGATCCGCGGCAAATATCCGGTTTTGGGGATTTGCTACGGTGCGCAGTATATTGCTTATACTTCGGGAGGCAAGGTTGAACCGGCCAATTCCCGCGAGTATGGACGTGCGAACCTTTCGAAAGTCGATCCGGAGGATCCTTTGTTCAAAGGAATCGGTGTAGGCTCCCAGATTTGGATGTCTCACGGCGATACCATTACGCAACTGCCGGATAATTTCCGGATTATCGCCAGTACCGAAGATGTCGTGAATGCGGCCTATCGCGTAGAAGGTGAAAAGACTTGGGGCGTGCAGTTCCATCCGGAAGTTTTCCATACGGTGGACGGTACGAAGCTGCTCGACAACTTCCTGAACATTTGCGGATGCGCCAAAGACTGGACGCCGGCTTCCTTCATCGAATCGACCGTGGCCGAACTGAAGGAAAAACTGGGCAACGACAAAGTAATCCTGGCTCTCTCGGGCGGGGTGGATTCTTCCGTTACGGCAGTCCTTCTGAACCGCGCGATCGGAAAGAACCTGACCTGTATCTTCGTCGATCACGGCCTGTTGCGCAAGAATGAGTTTGAAAATGTATTGAAAGACTACGAGCATCTGGGGCTGAATGTGATCGGTGTCAATGCCAAAGAGAAATTTTACCGCGAACTGGCCGGAGTGACCGACCCCGAGAAGAAGCGTAAGATTATCGGCAAAGGATTTATCGATGTCTTCGACGAGGAAGCCCAGAAACTTCACGATATCAAATGGTTGGGCCAGGGCACAATCTATCCCGACGTGATTGAATCGCTCTCAATCACCGGCACAACCATCAAAAGCCATCACAATGTAGGTGGCCTGCCCAAGAAAATGAACCTCAAGCTGGTCGAACCGCTGCGCCTCCTCTTCAAAGACGAGGTTCGTCGCGTCGGAATCGAGCTGGGCATGCAGGAACACCTCATCAAGCGCCATCCGTTCCCCGGTCCCGGTTTGGGAATCCGTATTTTGGGTGACATCACGGAAGAAAAGGTCCGTATCCTTCAGGATGCCGACGACATTTACATGTCGCTGATGCGCGAATGGGGGTTGTACGACAAGATTTGGCAGGCCGGCGCCATCCTGCTGCCTATCCGTTCGGTCGGTGTGATGGGCGACGAGCGTACGTATGAAAATACCGTCGCTCTGCGTGCCGTAACGTCGTCGGATGCGATGACTGCCGACTGGGCTCACCTTCCGTATGAGTTCCTGGCGAAAGTCTCCAACGAAATTATCAATAAAGTGAAAGGTGTAAACCGCGTAGTTTATGATATAAGCTCAAAACCACCTTCGACAATCGAGTGGGAATAAACAATCCTTTCTTACATGGACACGGTAATGTGGTATTTTGCCATATTACCGTGTTTTTTTATGTCTTTGTTGTTCGGAGGCGGGTGAAACTGTTTTTCGCGCCCGCGAAAACGTCAACCTTCGTGTAGGTTTCACTTTTCGCGGGCGCGAAAACGCCAACCTTCGTGTAGGTTTCACTTTTCGCGGGCGCGAAAACTCCAACCTTCGTGTAGGTTTCACTTTTCGCGGGCGCGAAAACTCCAACCTTCGTGTAGGTTTTACTTTTCGCGGGCGCGAAAACCAAAATCTTCGTGTAGGTTCTGCTTTTCGCGGGCGCGAAAAAGGAAATCTTTCGGAAAAGGAGGGAAAAAGAAGAAGCTGAACACTTATTGGATAAAACGAGGGTAAGAGTAGGAGACGTAGAAATTGTCAATCCAATAAGGAACAGCTTCTTCAGGTGTGTATAGATGAAAAAGTTTACATGGTTTTCAGATTCTGCCGCCGCCCAAAGCCTGGTAGAGGTTGACAACACTCTGCATTTGGAGAAGGCGATACAGTTCCAGTTGGGGGAAATAGAGCGGATGAAATATTTCTGTATCTTGCATGTATGCAGGGGTTCGCTGTCGGTGGAAATAGATTTCAAACCGTACGAACTGAGCGAATCGACCTTGCTGGTTCTCTACAACGGCCAGTTTGTCCAAGGGCTGTCGAAGAGTGACGATTTGGCTATTTCCTATATCGCCATGTCTTCTGAAGTGTGGGTGGAGGTGACGGCCGGTCTGGATTCTTCGTTCTTTTCCTTCCTGAAGAAATATCCCTGTTCACCACCTTTGAACGAAGGACATTTGTTTCTCCTCAATAGTCAGATGTTTGCCATCCGCAGCATTTACCAGGACCGTAAACATACGTTCCGGTTGCAGATTTTCAAGAACTTGGTTCAAAACTTCCTGATGGATATGTATAACCGGACCAAACAGAATTTCCTGAGCCGGAATATCCACAATACCAACAGGCAGGAAGAGCTGTTCGAGAAGTTTATCGCGTTGGTTGTCCAGCATAGCAGCCTTCATCGCGATGTGAATTTCTATGCCAATGAATTGTGCGTCACGCCGCGCTACTTGTCGTCTGTCGTGCAGAACATGACGGGGACGCCTCCCAAAAACATCATCGACGAGCGTTGCATCCAGGAAATGAAAGCCCTGCTGCGGACAACAAACCGAAGCGTGCAAGAAATCGCCTTCCAGCTGAATTTCCCCGACCAGTCTTTTTTTGCCCGCTACTTCAGGAAGCATGTCCATATGTCGCCGTTGGAATACCGGGAGCAGAAGCAATGTCATTAATCTTTATGTGCCTATTCTCCGGAAGAGGGTGGAACTATTATAAAGACTTGCTAATTTTGCAGCAAAATTTTAAACTGGTTACAAGGATGAAAAAACAATGTTTTCCGCAATGGTAAACTTCCGGAAGAATAAGACTTAATAAATATGCAAATTGTTCACAATCAAAACCGGCATCCGCTTATTGCCAACCGGACGGCTTTCATGATTATCGGATGCCTGGAGGCGGCTTGGGCACCGTTGGTGCCGTATGTAAAGGGTGCTTTCTCGCTTGATGAGGGCACCCTTGGTTTGCTGATGCTATGTACGGGACTCGGCTCCATCATTTCCTTGCCGATTTCCGGTCTGCTATGCATGAAGTTCGGAATAAAACGGGTTGTTTATTTCTCGGGTTCTCTCATGGCTCTGGCGTTGCTTGCCATCAGCCTGATGGTGAATGTCTGGCTGACGGCGGTCATGCTGATGATATTCGGCGGTTGCACCATTTCGATAGATGTCGCGGCCAACATAAACGGTGTCGCGGTCGAGCATATAAAGAAACGGAATCTGATGTCCGGTTTCCATGGCGGATATTCACTGGGCACCCTGATGAGTGCAGGCCTGATGAGCATACTGTTCTCGTTGGGTATGATTCCGGTGTGGGCAGTAGTGATATGCATGGCGCTGATACTTACGGCAATGGTAATCGGTTGCCGTGACTTGCTTTCAAAAGAAGGGTTGGTGTGTGCAAATGAAACGGCTGATGCTCAACCGGTCGGCAAGAAACGGTTTCATATACCGCCAATGGTGATTGTCGTAGGTTTGCTTTGCTTTATCATGTACGCTACAGAAGGAGCAGTCATGGGATGGTCGGCTATTTTCGTCAGTGAGGAAAGAGGCGTTGACATATCGGATGCCGGATTCTTCTATACGGCTTTTGCGGTAATGATGACGGTTATGCGCTTCTTAGGTGACAAGATCATTGACCGTTTGGGACAACGCAAGGTCATTGTATATGGGGCATTGTTTGTCGCCTCCGGATTCTTGCTTGTTACACTCATACCCCATATCGCCGCAACATCCGTAGGTTTCGCCTTGATAGGAATGGGGGCTGCCAACATTGTTCCCCAACTTATATCATTTGCTTCAGGAATCAAAGGGATGGCCGTGCAGAACACCATCAGCATCGTCAATGCCCTCGGCTATTCCGGCATATTGCTGGGTCCCGTAGCGATTGGCTTTGTAGCAAAACACTACGGCTTGCATACCTCATTTGCCGGGCTTGCCGCGTTGGCATTAGTGGTTGCTGTCGTATCTGCCCTCGCGTTGAGAAGGAGAAGTTGAAAAGACTGGTGCGTCCTTCTTGGAGTTCTCCTTCAAATAATAGCTGATTTATGTTTCGCGTTGAATATTCATAGGAACGAATTCTTCATATATTCCGCGATGTTTCCAGTACTATGCTCAAAACACTCCAGTACCTTTACCAGATTACTCGAGTACTCTTGCGAGAGTACTGGAGTACTCCTGCGGAAGTACTGGAGTACTTTCGGCATGGTACTGGCCAGAGAAAATATATCTGATTTTCTTTCGACTAAAGCGGCTATTACGGATTGCCTTGACAGGTGTTCATTCTATGTACGGATTGGCTTGACACCTGCAAGTCGGACAAGGCTGCACATTCGTGAAACAAAAGGGACGAACCTCACGGCCCGTCCCTCTTCATAGAACTAATTGTTATTTAAATCTGAGCCCAGGGGGGCGTCAGTTTCTTACTTGCAGTTTCACTACGGTTTCGCCCATGCGGACAATATAGATACCCGCTGTCAAGTTGCCAAATTCGCGCTGGCCGGTAACCTTGTCGGTTGCTACGACGGCACCTGCCATCGAGATAATCTGTACGTCGGTCGGTTCCGGAGTAATCACGACAATCTTGTTGGCCTGAGCGTAGGCGCGGGCGTCGGT
>CALVFH010000086.1 GCA_944326775.1 uncultured Parabacteroides sp. | reverse complement strand
GCAGCATTAGCTGTATTACAGTAATAAGAATATTGTTTTTCATTGGTTAAAGTTAAGGGTTAGTGTAGGGGGCTATTGGATGTGAATCCGGTAGCCTTCATTTTTATCCTCCATACTTTCACTTTTGAAGTGGACCCAATCAGACCACTAACAAATTCAAAGCAACTCGAATGCTACAGCTCACTTTTTCTCCTTTTTTTATCATTTTAATGTACAGGGTATGTCTTTGCTGAGAAGTCTAAATATCGGTCATTCAAGGAGTAAAACAAGTCGTAAAAAGCAAAGTTACAATTCTTATTTTAGGTCAAGAGTAAAGTGTAAATCCTTCAGTAGTTTTGTAGAAAAATAATGGATTGGTGACAATTTCAGCAAAAACAGATAGGAAATATACCTATTTGAACCCCTCTCCTAAATGTTCGATAAATAAAAGATCTATTCAAAACTAAAATGACATGATTGACAAGCTAGGAATAACTTACGATGACATTTACAAGGAATTATTTGACTTGTTGAATGGTGTTCAGCAAATATCGGAAGAGCTATGCGATGCCATATTTGAAAGGAGTTCCGTGCTAAAATTCGACAAAGGAGAATATTTATCCATTGAAGATAAAGAATGCAATACGCTTTTCTTCGTAATAAGGGGATTTTGCTCTTGCTTTTATCACAAAGATGGAAAAGAATGCATCTTAGATTTCATCAGTCCGGGATCTTTTTGTACCTCTTTTTATGGCTTTTTTGGCAACGAAAAATCATTATTCAATATCAAAGCCATTGAAAATACGATTGCCATTGCCATGTCTAAAGAAAACTTTAATGAATTGAAACATGAAAGCAGCGAGTTTGTTTCGTTTTTCAACCGGATTTTAGAAATCCAAACTTCAAAACTTGAAGACCGATTGTTCCGAATGATTAGCAATCGGGCTGAAGAACGTGTAAAACATTATATTAAAACCCGGGAAATTCAATACTTACTGAAGCATGTCCACCAATATAGCGTAGCCTCTTATCTGAATATGACACCGGAAACTTTTGCAAAAATTTTCGGGAAACTCAATAAAGAAGATGACATATAATATTCAAAACCCCAATATACTAACCCTACATTGTTATATATGTCTATAAATGAAAACGGGCGGTCACTTTTTATTGACCGTCCGTTTTTTCTATATTCTAATCAGTACTTAGCCTAAGAATCCTAACAAGACACCAGCTGCTACGGCAGAACCGATCACACCTGCTACATTCGGACCCATAGCATGCATCAACAAATAATTGGTCGGATCATATTCCAGACCTACAATCTGAGAAATACGTGCCGAGTCAGGCACAGCAGATACACCGGCATTACCAATCAACGGATTGATCTTGTTACCTTCCTTCAAGAACAAATTAAAGAACTTAACGAACAAGACTCCTGCACAAGTAGCAATTACGAATGACAAAGCTCCCAAACCGAAGATCTTAATCGAGTTTACAGTCAGGAACTGCGTTGCCTGTGTAGAAGCACCTACCGTAATACCCAGCAACATGGTAATAACATCAATCAGCGGACCACGAGCAGTCTCGGCCAAACGACGCGTTACACCACTTTCCTTACACAAATTACCGAAGAACAACATACCTAACAGAGGCAGACCTGACGGAACCAGGAAAGCAGTCAGCAACAGACCTGCAATCGGGAAGATAATCTTTTCCGTTTGAGAAACGGCTCTCGGCGGTTTCATACGAATCAGACGCTCTTTCTTGGTTGTCAACAAACGCATAAACGGCGGCTGGATGATAGGCACCAACGCCATATATGAATACGCTGACACCGCAATTGCACCCATCAGGTTAGGAGCCAGTTTTGATGACAAGAAGATAGCTGTAGGACCATCAGCACCACCGATAATACCAATAGCACCAGCCTGGCTCGGATCGAAGCCCATCTGCAAGGCAATGATATAAGCTCCAAAGATACCAAACTGAGCGGCCGCACCGATCAACAACAATTTAGGATTAGATATCAATGCCGAGAAGTCGGTCATCGCTCCGATACCCAAGAATATCAAAGGCGGATACCATCCTTGTTTCACACCTTGATACAAAATATTAAACACGGAGCCCTCTTCATAGATACCCAACTGCAATCCGGCATCCTTAAACGGAATATTACCAATCAAGATACCAAAACCAATCGGAATCAGAAGCATCGGCTCAAATTCATATTTAATCGCCAAGAAAATGAATGCCAAACCCACCAACAACATTATGAAATGCCCCGGGGTAGCATTGGCGAATCCAGTATAGGACAGGAACACCTCAATATTTTCTCCCAGGAACTGGAGAAAACTTTCATGCGCTACTGCCGTTTGTAATAATATTGATGATAGCATAACATTAACCAATTACGACGAGGTCAGCACCTTCCAGTACAGAATCGCCTTTGTTTACCTTAATTTCCACAACCTTACCATCCCGATCCGCATTGATCGTATTTTCCATCTTCATGGCTTCCAGAACCAAGATCTTCTGGCCTCTCTTCACCACATCGCCCACTTTGCAGTCAATGCTCAGGATTACACCTGGCAGAGGAGACTTCACGGCTCCAGCCACGCTCGGAGTTGCCGGACGAGAAATAACAGGTTCTCCAGTTGCTGTTGTCGGAGCCTGTGCCGGACGCTTCAAGGAAACAATCTGCTTCTTGGCCGGTTTCTCCATTTTCACGTGATACGGTGTTCCGTTCACTTCTACATCAGCAATATCATCAACGATCGAGTTGATATGAACTTTATATACATTACCGTTAATGGTATATTTAAAACTTTTCATTCTTCAAATTCAGTTTAATAGGATAATTTACTTTTTAAGAACGGGAGTTTCACGCAAGCCGTAAATCTTGGAACTCCACGGTGAATATCTACGCTGTACTTTACGAATAGTCAGCACGGTGTTTTCAATATCGTGATTATCATCACTCATTTCATACAATGCCATCGAAATAGCCGCAAAGATTTCACCAGACTCCTGACCTGCATTGGCAGATACAGTTGTTCCAGATGCAGCAGCTGCTTTTTGAGCACGACGCTGACTTGCACGAATTGAAGCCTTTCCGATTTGCTTAAAAATAAGATACAATACACACAAACCACAGAATACTACCGCCATGGATGTAATGGTCATACCGATACCCCATGAGTCATTGACACGGAAGTTTTCCACTTTCTCATTAACATTCTGCGTGATATTGTTGGCACTAGGTGTGACGCGAGTAAAGTTTATCCATTCACCCGTTCCATCAGCGCTACGTCCATAACTGATATCCGCTTTCTGACCTGCAGGAATTGTTACTTCATCAATCAAGGTCTTTCCATCAGAGTCATAAAGAGCAATATAGTTCTCTTTCGTAGGATCAAACGTGAAGTTCACATGAAACGTACCACGCTGCTCTTCATTATCAGCCCAAAACAATGTCTGCTGATAAGGTGAAACTTTTGTCTTGACATCCCCTTTCGGAATGATATACATCGTCGGATTATTCTTATCGTTCGTCAAGTAACATCCGCCCAAATCCACCGTCCCGGCCGAATTGTTATACAATTCAATCCAAGGATGCCGGTGTCCATAGTCATCCATGAAGTTCTCCTCATTGATGACCAACACTTCATTTATTCTGACGGAAGTCGTCAACTGAGCCTGGGCGCCAAAAGTAAACAGCGCCATCAGCAACAGCAGGACTCCGAATCTTTTATTTATCATACGCTTTCGTTTTTTAGATTACAGAGGCAGGTTATCATGTTTCTTAGCCGGATTATTCAGCTTCTTAGTCTGCAACTGCTGCAATGCGCGAATAATACGGAAACGCGTATTACGCGGTTCAATTACATCATCGATATAGCCATACTGAGCTGCATTATAAGGATTCGCAAACGCTTTCTTGTATTCTTCCTCGCGCGCAGCAGCGCAAGCCTTCGGATCTTCAGCAGCAGCAACTTCCTTCGCAAAGATAATTTCCACAGCTCCGCTCGGCCCCATAACGGCGATTTCTGCTGTCGGCCAAGCATAGTTCATATCACCACGCAGGTGTTTAGAACTCATCACGCAATAAGCGCCACCATACGATTTACGCAAAGTAACCGTTACTTTAGGAACAGTAGCTTCGCCATAAGCGAACAACAGTTTGGCACCGTGCAAAATAACGCCATTATATTCCTGTCCCGTTCCCGGCAAGAAGCCCGGCACATCAACCAATGTTACCAAAGGAATATTGAAAGCATCACAGAAACGAACGAAACGGGCAGCCTTACGGGAAGCATTGCTATCCAAGCAACCGGCCATCACTTTCGGCTGGTTAGCTACGATACCCACAGCCTGTCCATTAAAGCGGGCAAAACCGACAATGATATTCTTGGCATAATCGGCATGTACTTCCAGGAATTCTCCGTTATCAATGATTGTTCCAATCACTTCATACATATCGTATGCCTGGTTAGGATTGTCCGGGATGATTTCATTCAGGTTATCGTCCAAGCGGTCGATCGGGTCTTTGCATTCTACCATCGGAGTTTCTTCCAGATTGTTCTGCGGCAGATAGCTCAACAACTGACGGATCAGTTTCAAACCATCTTCTTCCGTATCGACAGCGAAGTGAGCCACACCGGATTTCGTTGAATGTACGCTTGCGCCACCCAGCTGTTCCTGCGTTACATCTTCTCCAGTTACCGTCTTTACTACTTTCGGACCTGTCAGAAACATATAGCTTGTCCCGCGAGTCATGATATTGAAGTCTGTCAAAGCCGGAGAATAAACGGCACCGCCTGCGCAAGGACCGAAGATACCGGAAATCTGAGGAATCACACCAGAGGCCAGAATATTACGCTGGAAGATTTCAGCATAACCAGCCAATGCGTTTACACCTTCCTGGATACGTGCACCACCTGAATCATTCAAACCGATAACCGGGGCGCCCATTTTCATGGCCATATCCATCACCTTGCAAATCTTCGCAGCCAGCATTTCAGACAAGGCACCGCCAAATACGGTAAAGTCCTGGGCATAAACATAAACCAAGCGTCCATCAATCGTTCCGTAACCGGTCACGATACCATCGCCCAGATATTTTGTTTTTTCAATACCAAAGTTTGAACAACGGTGTTTTACAAACATATCGATTTCCTCAAAGCTGCCTTCATCCAGCAACATGGCGATACGTTCGCGTGCCGTATATTTGCCTTTCTTGTGCTGAGATTCGATTCTCTTTTCTCCACCGCCCAAACGTGCCTGTTCACGCAGTGCGATAAGCTCTTTTACTTTTTCAAGCTGATTACTCATTGTATTCTGATTTATTGTTAGAAATAACTGTTTTAACCGACAACTGACGATTGAAAGCACAGGCATTCACGCCTTGGCTTTCAATCGTCAATTATCAATCGATTTTTATTTTCCCGGCATGCAGAGTTCAGTCAGCACACTGCAAGTGGATTTCGGATGCAAGAAAGCGATATCCAATCCTTCCGCACCACGACGCGGAGCTTTGTCTATCAAACGAACACCCTTGGATTCTGCTTCGTCAAGGCAAGCCTGAACGTCTGGTGTAGCAAAAGCGATGTGGTGGATACCTTCGCCTCTTTTTTCAATAAACTTTGCAATTGTACTGTCTTCGCTTGTCGGTTCAAGCAATTCCAATTTAGTTTGGCCAATCTTGAAGAATGCTGTTTTCACTTTCTGATCTGCGACTTCTTCAATGCTATAACATTTTAAACCCAACACGCCTTCATAATACGGCAGGCATGCTTCGATGCTTTTAACAGCAATACCTAAATGCTCAATGTGTGTAAGTTCCATTTTGATAATGATTTAAAGATTTATTACTTTGTACTTTGTTATTTGTTTCTACTTCGTAACTTCGCAAAGTTACACTTCTTTTTCTGAATAAGAAGAAAATATTCAAAGGATTTCTTAATTACCAGTGAAAATTTTCACATGGGGAAGCGCTGTAGGCCTACGACGAGGCAGAGCGAGGTCGCAATGCCCCATTGTAGGGGTACGATGATACAAAGCGAGGTCGCAATGCTTCATCGTAGGGGTACAATGGCGCAAAGCGAGGTCGCAATGCCCCATTGTAGGGGTACGATGATACAAAGCGAGGTCGCAATGGCCCGTCGTAGGGGTACAATGGCACAAAGCGAGGTCGCAATGCCTCATTGTAGGGGTACGACGGAATAAAAGCGGGTCCGGAATGAGGGAACAGACTGGGAAAGGCGGCTAAAACTCTACGATAAGGCGGGCATTGATTTGCCGTCCCGTCAGATAATTCGGAACTGCAAACTGCGCATTATCGGCCCGTGTTATCCAATAGTAAGAGTTCGTATTCTTGATATCAAAGATATTAAAGACATCCACACCAATCCAGATATTCTTCAGATAACGGAAGAAACCGCGATCCATAATGGCATCTGTTCCTCCGGCCAGCTGGTAGGAAACGCCCAAATCTACCCGCTTATAAGCTGGAGTCCGGAAATAACCGGCTTCATACCCTTGGTGGGGAATTGTGACCGGAAGCCCTCCGGAAAGGACTCCTTTCAGATTCAACTTGAGTCGTTTATATCCCGGGAAATAGTCCTGGAAGAACAGACTGATGTTATAGCCGGGACTGTTGGGCAGCGGTGCCTTGGTGGTTTCACGAATCGTCTGTTCGGCCTTCATCAGCGAAAGACTAATCCACGAATCCGTACCGGGCACAAACTCGCCGAAGAATTTCAGGTCGATACCGGCGGCATATCCTTTCGCGCAGTTTTCGCCATAATAGCGCACCTTTACATTGTCAATCGTATAAGGTATCAGATTATCGAGTTTCTTATAATAAAGCTCTGCCGTCAACTTAAAATTCCGGTCCATCATCTTAAACGTGTAATCTCCTCCTATGATAAAATGAATAGAACGCTGAGACTTCAGATTACTGTTCAGCGTCACCACATCGTTGCCTTCAGCATCCTGGGTGGTCTGACGTAATTCCTTATAAAAGGGAGACTGGTAATAGAGCCCCGTAGCAAAACGCATGGTCAGGTTTTGGTCGAAATTCGGAATAAAGCCTAATGACACACGCGGACTGAAAATAAACTCTTTATTGTACGACCAGTAACTTCCGCGCACCCCTCCTACCAGGGTAAACATCCCCTGTTTGGTACGGAACTTAAAGGCATCCTGCACATAAGCAGAGAAACGGGTACTCTCTATCTGGTTGTCTGAATAAAGATTGGAAATCAAGCTGACTGCCGTACCGGTCTGAGGAAGCGAATAACCGGACGAATCTCGTTTTTCCCACTCACTAATATGGTCATATATGCTTTCAAACTGCACCAAGGCACCCCAACTGATTTTGTTGTTCAGCAGATTGGCCGTTCCAGTGGTCCCTACATTCATCACATTCGAATGCAACTTGTTGCGTGCATGTTCCATATACCGGCCGACAGACATGGCGGAAATTCCGGCATCTTCCCGATTCGTGTTTTCAGTACCGTCGCTCAGCCAATATTCCCCGGCGATGTCATAGCGTTCTTCTTCCTTGCTGTCGAATGCTGAAGCCTGCAAACCTAGCTCTACCTTATCGTTGACTTTATATTTGAACGTAAGAGCTCCAAAGAGGGTCTGGAATTTATCCCGCTCGTTGCTGTTGGGAAACCAGACAGTGAAGTTGGTCACGTCCGCAGTCGTTCCGAAAGAGGTTTCCCGGCTATGAGGCACATAATGGTATTTGTTGGTAGCCATATTCCCCAGGAAATTCATTTCAAACTTATCGGTAGGTTTATAGGTCCAGTATGTCTGGATATCCATAAAACGAGGGTCGTATTCTGCATCGGTATCCATGGTACCCAGAAGCGAGCGGCCGCTCTTGTAGCGAAAGCCCGTCACTTGCGAGAATTTCCCCATCGCACTCCCCACATAAGCCGAGCCTCCGAGCAGACTGGCGGAAGCCGAGCCTTCAAACTGTTTCGGTTGCTTATAGCGGATGTCGAGGACGGAACTCATCTTATCGCCGTACCGGGCCTCGAAACCTCCGGCGGAGAAATTGACGGATTCCGTCAAATCCGGATTCACGAAGCTCAAACCCTCCTGCTGGCCCGAACGAATCAGCAACGGACGAAACACTTCAATGCCGTTCACATACACGATATTCTCGTCGTAACTGCCTCCGCGTACGGAATATTGCGAACTCAATTCATTGTTGGAAGAAACCCCGGCAAAGGTAACAACCAGACTTTCAATACTCCCCCCGGCAGGGTCGGGCAAAAGTTTGATTTGGTCCGCCTGTATGTTTTCCATCGTAGTTGTCTGTTTCCGGATGGCGGTCACGGCCACTTCCCCCAAATCAAACGAGGTATAGTTCATCTGCACATTCAAGCGCATATCCGAATGCAGCGAAGGAATGATGCGTTCAGCCTTGTTGAACCCCAAGCAAGAAAAAATCAAGGCAACCGAATCGCCGGGTGTGGTGGTGATGGTATAAAAACCTTTCTCGTCGGTCATAGCCCCGTTCATGGTACTCTTGATATGAACCGTAACCAATTCCAGCGGACTGCCGTCGGCATCACGAACATAGCCGGTAACCTTTACCGTTTTTTGGGCGAATAGAGAAGACAGCGCAAGCATCAGCGCAAAGAGGGTGACGATATATTTTGACATTTCTTACTTTAAGTTCTTATATTTCTTCCTTTACAATTAACGAGGAAAACAACAGAAGCGTATATTCCCTGTCTGATTTTTTCTCTTTATCTTTGTCGATTGTAAAAAATCAGCGACAAAAATAAGAAAAAGATGAAAGATTTTGAATCATTGCTTCAGAATAGACGCAGCACGCGCAAATTCACCCAACAATTACTAAATCCGGAACAGGTCGAGAAGATTCTCAAGGCGGGGCTGATGGCTCCGGCTTCCAAACGGAAAAACCCGTGGCAATTTGTCGTGGTCGAAGATAAAGAGACGCTTAAGAAGTTGGCCGAGAGCAAACCGGCCGGGTCGGCGTTTCTTGAAGGTTGTGCCCTGGCGGTTGTCGTCCTGGGCAATGTCATGGAAAGTGATGTCTGGATTGAAGATGCTTCCATTGCCGCCATCCTGATGCAGCTTCAAGCCGAAGACCTCGGGCTGGGCAGCTGCTGGTGCCAGATTCGGAACCGCCAGCGGGAAGACGAAAGCGAAGCGGAAGACTATGTCCGCGCCTTACTGGACATTCCTTACCAATTAGGTGTCCTCTGCATTCTCGGCTTTGGATACAAAGACCAAAAGAACCGGCCTTTCGACGAATCGCGCCTCCAATGGGAAAAGATTCATTTGGGTTCCTATCGCTTACCTGAAACCAACGCTCCGGAATCATGAAGAAAGTTACCCTCATCGGCTCCGGCAATCTGGCGACCCGCCTTTCCTTAGCGATGTCGGCTACGGGACAGTTTGCGTTCCAGCAGGTTTACAGCCATACGCCAGAGCATGCATCCGACCTCGCCAATCGGCTGCAATGCACGTGGACAACGGATGCCAAAGCCATCCGTCCCGGAGCGGACTTATACATTTTTGCCCTAAAAGATACGGCATTGGAAAATATAGCGGCCCAAGTTCCGGCCAACAACGGGCTCTGGATTCATACGGCAGGCAGTATGCCAATGGAGGTGTTCCGTCCCTATGCTTCCCGATACGGCGTATTGTATCCTTTGCAAACATTCAGTAAACAACGGGAGGTAAATTTCCGGCAGATTCCCCTATTCCTCGAAAGCAATTCAACCGAAAGCGCAGCCTTGTTGCAAGAGGTAGCTTCACTCCTGTCCGATAATGTCCGTTTCCTTTCTTCCGAAAAGCGGAAAAATCTTCATCTGGCAGCGGTGTTTGCCTGCAATTTTACCAACCATCTTTACGCGCTCGCCGGGGAAATCCTGGAGGAAGCCGGTATTCCGTTCGATGTCCTCCTGCCCCTGATTGACGAAACGGCGGCCAAAGTCCACGACCTGTCTCCCCGTCGGGCGCAGACCGGACCGGCCGTCCGCTACGACGAAAATGTCATCGGGAAACAGCTTGCCATGCTGACAGATGCCCAAACTCGCGAGATTTACCGGCTATTGAGCCAAAGTATCCACCAAAAATCGCAAGAATCATGAGTACCATCAATTACGATTTAAAAAAAATACGCGCCTTCGTCTTTGATGTGGATGGCGTCCTGTCGCGTACCGTAGTCAGTCTCCATCCCGACGGCGACCCCATGCGCACGGTCAATATCAAAGACGGATATGCCATGCAGCTGGCGGTAAAGTTGGGTTACCACGTAGCCATCATCACCGGCGGATACACGGAAGCGGTCCGTATCCGTTATGAACGTTTAGGCATACGCCATATTTACATGCGCAGTGCCGTGAAGATAAAGGATTTCCATCATTTCCTGGAACAAACCAACCTGCAACCGGAAGAAGTGGCTTACGCCGGCGACGACATTCCCGATTACGATGTCATGCGCGAAGCCGGACTCCCCATCGCGCCGGCCGATGCTGCCCCTGAAATCAAACACATTGCCCGCTACATCTCTCATTACAACGGGGGAGACGGGATAGCCCGCGACATCATCGAACAGACCTTAAAGGCGCAGGGACAATGGATGCAGGATGAAGCTTTTGGATGGTAAAAAACAAATACATTATCTATATGCAAAAGAACTATCATATCCTATTAGGATCAAATTCCCCCCGCCGCCGGGAATTGCTGGCAGGACTGGACCTGCCTTTTGAAGTGAAAGTCATCCCCGGCTTGGAAGAAACCTATCCGGACGGACTGCAACCGGAAGAGATTCCGGTCTTCCTGGCGAAACAAAAAGCCGAAGCCTATCTTCCCACTCTTGCCGAAGATACGCTGCTGATTACCGCCGACACCATCGTATGGAACCGCCACGAAGTTATCGGCAAACCGCATGGACGGGAAGATGCCATCCGGATGCTTCATTCGCTGGCCGGACACGCACACCAGGTGATAACCGGTGTCTGCCTCACCACGACGGAAAAGCAACGCACCTTCGCCAGCGTTTCCACCGTCCGCTTCGCCCCGCTTACCGACGAGGAGATTCTTTATTATGTCGATAAGTACCAACCTTTCGACAAGGCGGGCGCCTATGGAATCCAGGAATGGATCGGTTATGTGGCGGTTGAAGGCATCGAAGGCAGCTTTTACAATGTGATGGGCTTGCCTGTCCAGCGACTTTATCAGGA